>JAGRKR010000456.1 GCA_020442225.1 Hyphomicrobiaceae bacterium
CCGACCGCCGCACGAGACGGCCGGTGTCTTCCGGATGGCCATCGATCGCTCCTTCACGCTGCAAGGCACCGGCACGGTGGTGACCGGCACGATCCTCGCCGGCGCGATCGCGGTCGGGGAGCGCGTCCTCGGACTGCCGGGCGGCATCGAGGCCCGGGTGCGCTCGCTGCATGCCCAGAACCGTCAGGTAGCCCGCGCCGAGGCCGGCGAGCGCTGCGCCCTCAATGTGGCCGGCCCCGGAGTCAGCCGCGACGCCCTGGGGCGGGGCGACTGGCTGTCGATCCCCGGTCACGGCATGACCACGGCCCGCTTCGATGCCGACGTCTGGCTGCTGACGTCCGCGCCGCGCAGCCTCAAGACCTGGGCTCCGGTCTATCTGCACGTCGGCACGAGCGCGGTCGTCGCGCATCTCGTGCTGCTTTCCGCCGATCAACTCGCGCCCGGCCAGCGCGCGCGCGCCCAACTCGTGCTGCCGGGTCCGCTGCCGTTGCGCACCGGCGACCGCATCGTCCTGCGCGACAGCGGCGCCGAACGAACCATCGGCGGCGGGCGTGTCATCGATCCCCGCGCGCCCGCCCGTCGTCGCCGCAGCCCAGCGCGTCTGGCGATCCTCGAGGCCCTGGCGCATTCCGAGCCGGGAGAGGCTCTCGAGGCGCTGCTGGCCCTGCCGCCCTATGTGGTCGATCTCACCACCTTCACCGCGGACCGCGCCATGACGGACGACGAGGCGGCGGCGCTCGTCGCGGGCAGGCCACTGGTTCTCGTCGATCACGACGGCGCGCGCTTCGCCATGAGTGATGCCGCCGTCGAAACCCTTGAGAAGCGCCTTGTTGCGGTCCTCGAGCGCTTTCATGCCGAGGCGCCGGAGCTGCCCGGCATGCCGGACGAAGCTTTGCGCCGTAATCTCGAGCCGGCGCCTCCACGGCCAGTCTTTCCCGCGATGCTGCGCGCCGTGGCGACCCGCGGGGCCATCGTGGCCGAGGCGGGCCGCACCAGACGAGCCAGCCACAAGTCGGCGCTGAGCGCCGCCGACGACCGGCTGTGGCAGCAGGTCCGCTCTCTGATCGCCGCCGAGCCGCATCGTCCGCCGACGGCCCGCGAGATCGGCTTGCAGATCGGCCAACCGGTCGCGCAGGTGCGGAAGCTCGCCAAGACCATGGCGCGGATCGGCGAAATCGCCGAGGTCGGCGCCGATCGCTTCTTCCTGCGCTCGGCCCTGCTGGAGCTCGGCACGATGGCCGACGAGCTCGCCCACGCGAGCCCGGAGCGCGCCTTCACAGCAGCGGCCTTCAAGGAACGTGTGGGCTGCGGTCGCAACGTGGCGATCCAGGTGCTCGAATACTTCGACCGCCATGGCCTGACGGTACGCCTCGGCGACGTCCGGCGCATGGCCAGGACGCCGACCGAGGCGCTGATGCGGGAGTAGGCGGGCGACCGGGCGCGGCCAGCCTATTTGACGCCGATCTCAGCCAGATATTTTCGCACGCCCGGATGGATGAGGTCGGGTCTCGGCGCCGCCCGCAGCGTATTTTCCGGCGTCGTCTCGCGCGCCTGTGCCAAGGCGGCGACCAACGGGCCATGACCTTTGTGAAGGGCCTTGGCAAGCCGATACGCCAGCTCGTCCGGCAGGTCCGGGCGGACGAGAATGTAGGCCCAGGCCCCGACCGAATGCACCGGCTCCGTCTGGCCGGGATAGGCGCCTGCCGGCACCGTCATGGGCTTCAGGAAGGAATGCTTCGCGGCAACCTTGGCGATCTCCTCCGGCGTCAAGCCGACAAAGCGGCCGCCATCCTTCATCACGCGCGTGAACCCGGGCCAGCCAACGCCACCGCCCCAGAAGGCGGCGACGCGGCCATCCTTCACCATCCCCGGACCGTC
>JAGRKR010000457.1 GCA_020442225.1 Hyphomicrobiaceae bacterium
AACTCGATCTCGCGGATGCCGCCGCGCCCGACCTTGATGTTGTGGCCGGCGACGCCGATCTTGCCGTAGCCCTTGAAGGCGTGGATCTGGCGCTTCATGGCATGGATATCGGCGATGGCCGCGAAGTCCAGGTACTTGCGCCAGATGAAGGGCGCGAGCTCCGCGAGGAGCGATTGTCCCTGGGCGAGGTCTCCGGCGACCGCGCGCGCCTTGATCATGGCGGCGCGCTCCCAGTTCTGGCCGCAGCTCTCGTAGTAGTCGAGCGCCGCGATCGTCGAGAGCGCCACCTGTGTGGCGCCGGCATCGGGTCTGAGACGCAGGTCGGTCCGGAACACATAGCCGTCGACCGTGGTCTCCTGCAGCAGCTTCACGAGGTCGCGCGTCAGGCGCACAAAGAAGACCGGGGCTTCGAGGCCCGGGCGCAGTCGCGCCTTCTCGAGCTCGTAGAAGATGATGAGGTCGATATCGCTGGAATAGTTGAGCTCGCGCGCGCCGTACTTGCCCATGCCGAGGACGATGTAGCCGGACGCATCGGCGGCGGTTGCGGGCGCGTCGGTGAGCCAGTCGCCCTTGCTTGCGGCCTGGCGGAAGAGATAGCGCACGGCGGATTGCACGGCGGTATCGGCGGCGAGCGACAGTGCGCCGGTCACCTCGGGCACATCCCAGGCGCCGGCTAGATCGGCAAGGGCAGTCAGCAGCGCGACCTCGCCCTTGTAGAGGCGCAGGGCGCGCATGGCGTCGGGGATTGTTTCGGCGGCGGCGAGAGCGGCCGTGACGGCCGCGGTCAACCCGTGCAGGCGGGCGTCAGGCGCGTCGACGAGGCAGGACTGCAGCCATTCGGGATGCCGGTCGATGAGTGCGGAGAGGTAGGGAGAGCAGCCGAGCGTGCCGAGAAGCAGGCGGCGGACGGCATCGTCATCGAGCGCGGTCCGCAGCGACGCAAGCTCCGCCGCGGAGGCTGTGCGCGCCACGAGATCGTCGTAGCGCGCCTGCGCCAATGCGGCATCGTGCGCACGCGGGGCGCGCGAGATGCGTTGGGCCAAGGCTGGCGCGTCGCGTGTGGTCACGGCTCCTCCCGTCCGGCTGCGTCGGGGTCACCATACGCAGCGGGCGCGGGCTGTCCATATCCGCGTGCACGGCGCTGGCGTTGTCGGGAGCGACGTGCGCCTAGGGGCGGGCCGCGACCGGGCCTTCGCTGCCCTCCGCGATGGGCAGGGCGAGCACGATCCGCAGACCCGGGGCGTTGTCCTCCAGCCGCAGCGTGCCACCGTGCAGTCGCGTCACGGCCGACACGAGGCTCAGTCCGAGCCCCGTACCGGGGGCCGAGCGGCTCGCCTCCAGACGCACGAAGCGACGCAGGGCCCGCTCCCGGTCCGCTTCGCCGATGCCCGGGCCGCGGTCGGCGACGACGATCTCGACGCTGCGCCCGGTGAGCGCCATGGCGAGCGTGATGTCGGCGCCGTCCGGTTCCTGGCCGCTGCCGCGACCGTACTTGATGGCGTTCTCGACGAGATTGGTGAGGGCCTGGCCGATGAGCTGGCGGTTGCCCTTGACGCGCACAGGGGCGAGCGCGGGCGGCGGCGGGGTGAGCGCCAGCGACATGCCGTGTTCCTCGGCGACGGGCTCGTAGAGCTCGGCGATGTCGGCGACGATTGCGGCGATGTCCAGCGGCTCCATGCCTTCGGGCACTGCATTCGCCTCCAGACGCGCAATGGCGAGCAGCGCGTTGAAGGTGCGGATCAATTCGTCCGCCATTTCGATGGTGCGCTCGAGGCCTTCGCGATAGGCCGGCCCGCCACGGGGATCGCGCAGGGCACTTTCGCACTGGTTGCGCAGGCGATTGAGCGGGGTTTTGAGGTCGTGGGCGATGTTGTCGGAGACCTCGCTCAGTCCGACCATGAGCTGCTCGATGCGCGCGAGCATGGCATTGAGGCTGGTGGACAGGCGGTCGAACTCGTCGCCGGAGGCGGACACGGGCAGGCGCTGGGCGAGGTCGCCCCGCATGATCGCCAGGCTGGCTGCCGTGGTCGCGTCGACGCGGCGCATGATGGCGCGGCTGATGAGGTAGGCGAAGGCCAGTCCGAAGAGCGTCAGGGTCCCCAGGGCCAGCAGAAGCAGGCGCTGCGCTCTCTCGGCGAGGCGGCGTACATCCTCGATGTCGCGGGCCACGAGCAGCCGGCCGCGCTGGCGCAGGACGACGAGCAGGCCGGCCGCGAGGCGGGGGTCCTTGGCGGCGCGATCGTGGGGTACGTAGCGGAAGAGGCCACCCTCGCGGCGGGTGAGCAGGGTGGGCGGCAGGCGGTCGAGGTTGCCGGCGATCTTCGTGCCGGTCAGAGACTCAAGAATGTAGAGCCCGGGGCCGGCCCCGCGGCTGCGCTCCGTGATCGCCTGCGTGAGGCCGGAGAACCCGTCGTTGGCGAACGTGCGCTCGAGGGCGGCGGCCTCCGCCTCGAGGGTTTGGGCGATCTGGCTCGTGACGGCGCGATTGAGCAGCCAGTTGATGGCGATGCCGATGGCGCCACCCAGCAGCAGGAAGGCCGCGAGGTAGAGCACCGACAGCCGGAAGACGGTCGTGGCACTCAATCTACTCAGCGCCGTCACGGATCATGTACCCGGCCCCGCGGACCGTCTGCAGCAGGGGCTTGTCGAATGGTCGGTCGATCTTCGAGCGCAGGCGCGAGATGTGCACGTCGATGACGTTCGTCTGCGGGTCGAAGTGGTAGTCCCAGACGTGCTCCAGCAGCATCGTGCGAGTGACGACCTGGCCGGCATGGCGCATCAGATACTCCAGGAGGCGGAACTCGCGCGGTTGCAGAAGGATTGCCTCGCCGGCCCGCGTGACCTTGTGGGAGAGCCGGTCCAGCACGAGATCGCCGACCGCGTAGCGTGTCGCCACCTCATCGGGGGCCGAGCGGCGGGCCAGGGCCTCGATGCGTGCCAGCAGCTCGCTGTAGGCATATGGCTTGGTCAGATAGTCGTCGCCGCCGGAGCGCAGGCCCTTGACCCTGTCGTCGACGTCGCCGAGGGCGGACAGGATGAGGACCGGGGTCGTGCACTTCTCGATGCGCAGGGTCTGCACAACACTCAAGCCGTCGAGCTTCGGCAGCATGCGATCGACGATGAGGACATCGTAGTTGGTGTCACGCGCCATGGCGAGGCCGTATTCGCCGTCGCCGGCGATGTCCGCGACGTGCCCGTTCTCGCGCAGCGACTGCTGCAGGAACTGCGCGGCCTCGGAATCGTCCTCGATCAGCAAGACCCGCATGGGTGGTTGGTGTCCCTCGGTCGGCAACCTTCTGGCGCCTGGGCCTTCATGTCGGCATGCCCGAGCCTTGCGGCCCGGGCATGTCGTCTCAGTCTATGACGGCTCGCAGTGTAGCCTCAGCCCTTGTCGATCTGGAGTCCGAGATAGCGCTGCTGCTGTCCCGACTTGACCCGGAGAAGGACGGCCTTGCGACCGAGCTTGCGCGCCTTCTCGACGCCCTTCTCGACATCGGCGGCGGTGCTGACGCTTTCGCCCATCACCTCGAGGATGACATCGCCTGGACGGAGCTGCTTCTGTGCCGCGTCGGAGGCGGGGTCGACCTTGAGGATCACGACGCCTTCCTCGCCGGCACCCGGACGGGTCTTGGCAGGCGCCAGCGAAAGGCCGAGCGACTCGCGCGGAGGGGCGACAGGGCGATCGTCACCGCGCTCGAGCTTGGCGAGGCGGTCGCCCTTCGGGAACTCCCCGAGCTTGACGTCGACGGTGCGCTCCTGACCGTCACGGACGATCCTCACGGCCGCTGTCGTCTTGGGCGAGAGGCTGGCGACGAGCCGGGCCAGCTCGCGGCTGTTGGCGACCGGGCGACCGTTGACCGCAACGATGGTATCGCGGGTCTTGAGGCCCGATGCCTCGGCCGGACCGCCGGGTGTGGCCTCGGAGATCATGGCGCCCTTGGTGTCCTTGAGCCCGAGGCTCTGGGCGATGTCGTCCGTCAGGTCCTGGATCTTGACGCCGAGCCAGCCGCGGCTGACGGAGCCCTTGCTGCGGAGCTGCTCGATGACATCCATGGCGACCTTGGCCGGCACGGCGAAGGCGATGCCCACGTTGCCGCCGGAGGGGCTGTAGATGGCCGTGTTCACGCCGACGACATCACCCTTGAGGTTGAACGTCGGGCCGCCCGAGTTGCCCCGATTGACGGCAGCGTCGATCTGCATGAAGTCGTAGGGACCGCTGCCGATCTGGCGACCGTGCGCCGATACGATGCCAGCCGTCACGGTGCCGCCGAGACCGAAGGGGTTGCCGACCGCCAGCACCCAGTCGCCGACGCGCGGCTCCTCGGTGGAGAAACGCACGAACTTGAAGGTGCGCTTGGCCTTGATCTTGAGCAGCGCGAGGTCGGTGCGCGGATCGGTGCCGACAAGCTCGGCATCGAGCTTCTCGCGATCGTCGAAGCTCACCTGGATCTTCTGGGCGCCGTCGATGACATGGTTGTTGGTCACGACGTAGCCATCGGCCGAGATGACGAAGCCCGAGCCCTGGGCCAGCGTCGGCGCGCGCGGCGCCGGATCAGGCAGATCCTTGCGGAACCGCTTGAAGAACTCGTTGAAGGGGTGATTGTCGGGCAGATCCGGGAACGGATCGACCTGGCCACGCCCGCGCGGCCCCGGCGCGCTGCGGCGCATGCGGCGCTCGCCGTTGGTGACGTGGATCGAAACCACCGCGGGTTTGACCTTGG
>JAGRKR010000458.1 GCA_020442225.1 Hyphomicrobiaceae bacterium
CCCTCGGTGAGCTGGAACCTGTCGACGTGGGGCAAGAAGCGCGCCTTCACGAAGGGCATGGAAGTCGTCGCCGAGATGATCGACAAGCGGACCGGCGGCAAATTCAAGATCAAGATCCACTACGGCGAGGCGCTTTCCAAGGCGCGCGAGAACCTGGACGGCATCAAGATCGGCGCCTTCCAGATGGCCCAGTTCTGCAACTTCTATCACCCCGGCAAGAACCCGGCCTGGATGGTCTTCTCGCTGCCGTTCTTGGCGCTGGACGACTGGGAAGTGTCGCGCAAGGTGCGTATCGCCATGCTGAAGCACCCGGCCCTCGTCGCCGACATGGCGCGCTGGAACGCCATTCCCTACAAGTCCGGTCTGCTGCCGCAGTACGAGTTCCTCGGGCGCGGCACCGCGCCGGCCAAGCTCGAGGACTGGAAAGGGCGCCGCGTGCGCGCCGGCGGCGGCCTGGGTGACGCCATGCGCAAACTCGGCGCCGTGCTGACGACGGTGCCGGCGACCGAGGTCTTCACCTCCATCGAGCGCGGCACCATGGACGCCGCGTCCATGCCCTACACCTACGCGCACGCCGCCTACCAGATCCACACCGTCACGACCTGGTTCACCAGCAACATGTCGCCGGGCACCTCCGAGTGCGCCGCCGTCATCAACAAGGACGCCTACGCCAAGCTGCCGCCCCAGTACCGCCAGCTCCTGCAGGACGTGCTGCCGGCCGCCTACGACGCGCAGATCAAGGCCTACAAGGACATCGACGCGAAGAACCTGCCGATGTTCCGCGCCAAGCTCAAAGAGGTGAAGTACAGCGCGGCCGAGCTCAAGCGCTTCGCCGACTTCGCCGGCAAGCCCGTCTGGGACAAGTGGGTCGACGACAACAAGGGCAAGTTCGACTCGAAGGGCGTGCTGACGACCATTCTCGCCGAGATCGAGAAGGCGCGCGGCAAGAAGTAGGCGCGCTCGGGCGCACTCTGCGACGCCGAGAACAGGGGACGATGGACGGACCAGCAGGCCCTCCATCGTCCTGAAGCTTTCCCATTAGGACAGGTGTGGTCCGCATCTTCGAGATGCTGCTCCGGGCCTGTCATGGAGACCCGTCATGGCAGGCGTAGCATCGACCGGACCGGCACCCGAAGGTGGCGGCGCCCTCGGCTCACTCGATCGGCTCGTCTGGCGCGTCGAGCAGGCGTTCGCGCTTACCGCCGCCTATTGCATCCTGGCGCTGATGCTGATCGCGGTCGTGCAGATCGTCGGCCGCACGCTCTTCAACCGCCCGATCTTCGGCTACATCGACATGGTCGAGATCGCCATGACGACCTTTGCTTTCCTGGCCATCTCCTATGCCGAACGGCTCGGCAGCCACATCCGCATGGAGATCGTCGTCGGCAGGTTCAAAGGCCGCGCGCTCTGGCTCGCCGAGATCGTCGGCGTGCTGGCAGCCATGTTCGTCATCAGCGTGCTCACCTACTACGGCTGGGAGCACGCCATGCGCGCCTACACCAACGGCGACAGCACCATCGACGCCGAGTATTCCTGGTGGCCGTCGAAGATGCTGGTCCCGATCTCCTTCGCGCTGCTCTGGCTGCGGCTGCTGGTAAGCCTCATCGGCTATCTGCGCCTCTTCAAGACGCCCACCGCCGAGCCTGTCGGAATCTTCGTTCCCGAATCCCCAGAAGCCGCAGCGGAACGCGAAGCGCGCGAGGCGCTTGGCGAAGGTGCCGGCGGTCGGCCCGAGGAGCGGAGGTAGTCCCATGTCGCTCAGCAACGAAACCATCGGCATTCTCGGCGTCATCGGCCTGCTCGTGCTGGTCGTCATCGGCGTGCGCGTCTATATCGCCTCGGCCCTGGTCGGCCTGATCGGCCTTATCGCCATCCTCGGCTGGCAGGCCGGCGCCGGCATCGTCGGCACGATCCCGCACTCCAAGTCGATCCAGTACACGCTGTCCGTGCTGCCGATGTTCATCCTCATCGGCTATCTGGCGTTCTACGCGGGTCTCACGCAGGCGCTCTTCGATGCGGCGCGAAAATGGCTCGGCTGGCTGCCGGGCGGCCTGGCGGTCGCCACGATCTTCGCCACCGCCGGCTTTGCCGCCGTCTCCGGCGCCTCGACGGCGACCGCCGCGGTGTTCTCGCGCGTCGCCATCCCGGAAATGCTACGAGCCGGCTACGCCAAGCACCTCGCCGCCGGCGCTGTCGCGGCCGGCGGCACGCTCGCAGCGTTGATCCCGCCGAGCGCGCTCATGGTGATCTACGCCATCATCGTGGAGACGTCCGTCGGCCAGCTCCTGCTCGCCGGCTTCATCCCCGGCGCCATCTCGGCGATCTCCTATGCCGCCATCGTGGTCGTTTGGAGCATCATCAATCCCAAGATCGGCCAGCCGATCCGAGGCTACACGTGGGGCCAGCGCTTCGCCGCGCTGCCGGGCACCTTTCCCGTCGTTGTCGTCATCGCCATCATTTTCTCGGCGATGTATCTCGGCTGGGCGACCCCGACGGAGGCCGGCGCGCTCGGCGCCTTCGTGGTCTTCGTCATCGCACTCGCCAAGGGCATGCGCGGCGCCCCTCTGAAGGCGGCGCTGCTCGAGACGGCCAAGCTCACGGTGGTGATCTTCTCGCTCATCTGGGGCGTGCTGATCTTCGTGCGCTTCCTCGGCTTCGCCGGCCTGCCCGAGAAGTTCACCGAGTTCATCGTCGGCCTGCCGCTGCCGCCGATCGCGATCATGATCATGATCCTGATCGCCTATTTCATCCTCGGCATGTTCATGGACGCCATCGGCATGATGCTCCTGACGCTTCCGGTGGTGTATCCGGCCGTGATGGCGCTCGGCTACGATCCCATCTGGTTCGGCATCATCGTCGTGAAGATGTGCGAGGTCTGCCTGGTGACGCCGCCGATCGGCCTCAATTGCTTCGTGGTGGCATCGGTCAGACCGGACATACCCTTGACCTCGGTGTTCCGTGGGGCCGGGCCTTTCGTTATCGCCGATTTCATCACACTGGCCATATTCCTGGCGTTTCCCGAAGTCATCACTTGGCTGCCGAAGCAAATCATGGCGAACTGAGTCGGTGAGCGCCCGAACCGTCGACGATCGCCCTGCCTCCCTGGACTGATTGGCCCGAGCAGAATGAACATGCAGCGCCAAATGCCGCCTCGAGGGCCCGTGTCCGGCGCGCCTCGGCGTCTGGTTCGCCAGCGCGGCATTCTATTGGAGCTGGTGGCGCCGTTCGGCCCCTATCCCGGCGCCTATCTCGACAGAGCCAGAGCCGACATGCCGGCGCCGGGCCACCCCGGCACGGCCGGCCATGGTGGCGCCGAAGCTACGCCCTCACGCTACTTTCTCATCAGCGTCGTTCTGCTGGCCTTTGTCATGAACACGCTCGCGCGCGGCGTCACAGAGACGTTCGCGGTCTTTCTGCTGCCGGTCGAGAAGGGCCTCGGCATCAGCCGGTCCGAGATCACGGCCGCCTACTCCGTCTATATGCTGGCGCTCGGCTGCTCGGCGCCTTTCGCGGGTCAGCTCATCGACAGGGTAGGCGTGCGCTTCACCTATGGCGTCGGCCTGGCGATCCTGGGCTCCGGCTACTGGCTCGCCGGCACCTCCCAGTCCCTGTGGGAGTATTATCTCTACGTCGGTCTGCTCGGCGGCCTCGGTGGCGCGGCGATCGGCATGGTCGTGGCCTCCAGCCTCATCAGCCGCTGGTTCATGTCGCGCCTCGGCACGATGATGTCGCTGCCCTATGCGGCCGTCGGCGTCGGCATGCTGACGCTGCCGCTGCTGACCCAGGTGCTGCTCGAGACCTACGACTGGCGTCAGGTCTACAAGATCCTCGGGCTGATCGTGCTGAGCATGCTGCCGTTCGTGCTGTTCCTGCCGCTCGGGCGCATGTCCGAAGGCTCGCCCGAATGGCGTGAGCGTCGCCGCATCGTGGCCCAGACGAGCGGGCCATGGAACGTCTCGAACGCCGCCAAGACCGGGGCATTCTGGGGGCTCTTCACAGCCTATTACTTCACCTCCGTCGCCGCCTACAGCGTGTTGCCGCAATCCGTGGCATATCTGGTCGAGCTCGGCTTCGATCCTCTGGTGGCGGCCGGCGCCTTCGGCTTCACCGGCATGCTGTCGGCCATCGGCATCCTGCTCATCGGTTGGCTCTCGGACCGCTTCGGGCGCAAGCCGGCCGTAACCTTCTCCTATTTCTGCTCGATCACCGGCACCATTCTGCTGATCCTGGTGGCGGGATGGCCGTCGCTCATCCTCGTCTACGGCTTCGTGCTGTTCTTCGGGCTTATGCAGGGTGCGCGCGGCCCGGTCATCCTCTCCTACGTCGCCTCGCTCTATCCGGGCGGCGCGGTCGGCAGCATCTTCGGCACGCTATCGCTGGCCATGGGCCTCGGTGCGGCGACCGGCTCCTGGGGCTCCGGGCTCCTCCACGAGCTCACCGGAAACTACTACGCCTCCTTTGTTCTCGGTGCCCTGGCTTCACTGACCGGCCTCGTGACGTTCTGGCTGGTGCCAAGCCTGCGCAAGGAGCGCCTCCTTGGCCGCCACGCCAGCGACCCCTGAGCCGCGTCGACGCCGCAGCCAGAAGCCGGCGCGCAATGTGCTCGACTGAGCCCTTACGCCGGCACGCGGATCGATCCAATCCGAGCGTTGCAAACTGAGCACATCCGCATTCATCACGCGTTCAGGCAAGTGCCTGCAAAATTTCGACTATCGCAACAACCGCGGGCGAATTAGGGGCCGGTTGCCTGGCATGGTGCCAGACTTGCGAGAGCTGAATAATCTCGTTCCAGCAAGGAGGACTTGTTTGATGAAGCGCCTTTGGCTGATGCCGCTCCTCGCGGTCATGCTCGCCCTCGGACTGTCGGTCACGTCGGCGTCCGCCGCGACCGTTTCTCCCTCGCTCGACGCCCTGAAGAGCCTGTCCGGCGCCGGCACACTTGTCGAGAAGACCCATGGCTGCCATCGCGGCTGCGCCTGGGGGCCCGTGCGCGGCTGGTGGCATCGCCACGTCGGCCCGCATTGCCGTCCGACCGCCTGCGTCGGCCCGCGCCACCGCCACTGGCGCTGGCGTCATCACCGCCGCTGCTGGATCGATCGCTGGGGCCATCGCCGCTGCCGCTGATGGTGGCTGAACGCCTGAGCAGGAGCCCGGATGCCGCCGACGAGGCCGGCAGACCGGGCTCTTTCCTTTTTGGATCTGCGACCGCTGCGTGACATCCGCCTCACGACGCGGCGTCGTGGCCGCGCCATCGCCATCACGGCAGCTCGGGGGGGTCAGCTCGCCTGCTTGCCGGCCGCGTGCACGCCGAGGCAATCGGCAATAAATCCGTGGGTCGGTGCCGCGACCCCGCAGGAGCTTCCCAGCCGAACGACCGCCCCCGACAATCCATTGATCTCGAGCGGCTTGCCGGCCGCCAGATCGTGCGCCATCGAGGACGTCATCTCGTAGGGCAGGCTCGCGATCGCCTTGAGCGTACGCTCGACATCGGCCGCGGAAAGCCCCTTGCCGAGAGCAGTTCCCACGGCGACGACCTCCTCCACAGCCTTGCGCAGCAGTGCACTCGCCCTTGCGTCGTCGCGAATAGGGCCGATGGGCGAGCGGATGAGGGAGGTGAGACCGGAGAAGGGCGCCAGGAGTGCGAACTTCATCCAGATGTTGCGCGTGATATTGTCCGGCGAAATGGCGTCGATGCGCGAGGCCGTGCACGCCTCGAGGAAGGCCTTCGTGCGGGCGCTTGCCTGACCGGAGGCCTCGCCGAACTCGAGACGGGCGAACGTCCCGGTCTGCGTGATGACGCCGGGCTTCGAGATATGCGAGGCGATGCGCGCGACGCCCGGCACCACGGCATCGGCGCCGAGGACGGCCGCCAGCCGGTCCGCACTCTCGACGCCGTTCTGAAAGGTGAAGACGGCAGCGCCAGCGGCCACCAGAGGCTTCAGCGCCTGCGCGGCCGTGTCCGTATCGGCCATCTTGACCGCGAACATGATCACGTCGGCGCGTCCGACCTCGTGAGGCTCGGCCACGGCGCTGGTCGGCGCAAGATGCAGGTCGCCTACCGGGCTCTCGATACGCAGACCGGACGTCTGCATGGCCGCAAGATGGCGGCCCCGTGCAATGAACACAACGTCATGGCCGGCGGCCGCGAGACGGGCGCCGAAGTACCCGCCGACGCCGCCCGCCCCCATTACCGCGATCCTGAGCGGCGCCATGTCCGGTCCCCTTTGCTCGATCCAGGGATCAGTCGGAGTCGCGGTTGCCGCGATCGCGGTCCCGCGGTCGCCGGTCGCGACGCTCGCGCCGCTCGCCGCGGCCCTCGTCCTCCGCCGCCTCGCCGGGCTCACGCGGGATCTCCGCGCCGGTCGTCTGATCGACGATCTTCATGGAGAGCCGGACCTTGCCGCGGTCGTCGAAGCCGAGCAGCTTGACGAACACCTCCTGCCCCTCCTTGACCACCTCGCCGACCGTCTGCGGCCGCCCTTGCGAGAGCTGCGAGATATGCACGAGGCCGTCCTTGGCGCCGAAGAA
>JAGRKR010000459.1 GCA_020442225.1 Hyphomicrobiaceae bacterium
CTCCAGGCACCATGCCTCGAACGACGCCTCGTCGAGCACGCCCGACCAGGAATCGAAGACCTGCACCGCATCGGCACCGGCATCGATCTGCCGGATGAGGTAGTCGGCCGACATGTCGGTCAGCAGTGCCATCAGCGCCGCAAATTCATCCGTGTGCCGGTAACTGAACAGCCGTGCGGGTGCCTGGTCCGGTGTTCCGTGCCCGGCGATCATGTAGGTCGCCACCGTCCACGGCGCACCGCAGAAACCGAGCAGCGTCGTCTCATCCGGTAGCTCCGCGCGCAGCCTGCTGACCGTTTCGTAGACCGGGGCCAGATGCGCGTGCATTCCGGATGCATCGAGCGACGCGATCTCGTCTGCTGCGATCGGCTCCAGCAGGGGTCCGCGTCCTTCCTCAAAGCGAAGCCCGCGCTTCAGCGCATCGGGAATGACCAGGATGTCGGAGAACAGGATGCTGGCATCGAAGCCGAAACGGCGGATCGGCTGCAGCGTCACCTCGACAGCAAAGTCCGGCGTGTAGCAGAGATCGAGAAAACTTCCCGCCTTGCTCCGCGTCTCGCGGTACTCCGGCAGATAGCGGCCTGCCTGCCGCATCATCCAGATCGGTACGGGAGAAACGCTTTCCCCCTTCAGGGCCCTCAGCACCGCTCGGTTCATCATGGCTGCCTTCGTGTCATGAACAGGCTCTCATACAAAGAAAAGAATCTTTGAGAAGGATTATTATTCTTATTGGCTGTCAGTGATGTGGATTACGCCTTGTCCACCTTTTCGCCCTGATAGCCCAGCCGGACAATGCGCATGAACAACGATATCCCGTGTTGAAAACACCGTGGACTAACTCAGAAAGTCGAGATATATCAATGCGTTGAATTGTCGCCTCAGATACCATCTGAAAATCAGAATGTGAAATCCTCCAGCAGCGCACAGGATTCACAGCCCGGGATAAAACCATTCCCGGCGGCGGCCATTGTGGATGGCGCATGGCCTGCTAGGGTGCCTTTCCCACAGGCGCGGCCAAGGGCCCGACTTGTTCACAGTCATCAACAGACCGGCAGGATTCGCGTGGACAAACAGATCAGCTATTTCCACCTGCACCTGGTGTCCGATGCGACCGGCGAAACGCTCATCGCGGCCGGCCGCGCCGCGTCGTCGCAATATGCCGATGCCCGCGCCATCGAGCACGTCTATCCGCTGATTCGCACCCGCAAGCAGCTCGACCGGGTCCTCATGCAGATCGATGAAAACCCCGGCATCATCCTCTACACGCTGCTCGATCCGGACCTCTCCGCCTATCTCGACCACCAGGCCGGGGAGATCGGCCTGCCCGCCGTCTCGGTGCTCGAGCCGATCATTGCCGTCTTCCAGTCTTATCTCGGCCATCAGGCCGGCCGCCGCGCCGGCGCCCAGCACGTGCTCGACGCCGACTATTTCCGCCGCATGGATGCGCTCAACTTCACCATGGAGCATGACGACGGCCAGATGCCGCAGGATCTCGACGAGGCCGATATCGTGCTGATCGGCATCTCGCGGACGTCGAAGACCCCGACCAGCATCTATCTCGCCAATCGCGGTTTCAAGACGGCCAACATCCCGATCGTGCCCAACGTGCCGCTGCCCGAAGAGCTGGAGAAGGCGAAGAAGCCGCTCATCGTCGGTCTGGTCGCCTCCGCCGAGCGCGTGTCGCAGGTCCGCGAGAACAGGATTCTCGGCAATACCCAGGACTATACCGGAGCGGACTACATCGACCGCGCATCGATCGCCGAGGAACTGACCTATGCGCGCCGCATCTGCGAGCGCAACAATTGGCCGGTTCTGGACGTTAGCCGCAGGTCCATCGAGGAAACGGCTGCCGCCGTCCTCGCCTTGCACAAGCAGCGGCGCCAGGCCTGAAACCTGCCGGCTGTCGCACTGCCGGAAAGGGATTTGCCATGACCAGACGCATCGTCCTCGCCTCCACCAGCTCCTACCGCGCCGCGATCCTGCGGAATGCCGGGCTGGAGTTCGACGCGCAGGCCTCCGAGATTGACGAGCGCGCCGTGGAATCGGCGCTCGCAAACACCGAAGCCACGCCCGACGATCTTGCCGCAGTCCTGGCGGAGGCCAAGGCCATCGCCGTTTCCGAGACAGAGGCCGACGCCGTGGTGATCGGATGTGACCAGGTCCTGTCGCTGGAGGGCGAGGTGTTGCACAAGTGCCGGACCATGGAAGACGCCCGCCGGCGCTTGTTGCAGCTTTCCGGCAAGACACACCATCTCAACACAGCTGTGGCCATCGCCATCGGCGGCGAGACCGTGTGGCGCCATGTCGAAATCTGCGCCATGACCATGCGCGAGCTCGATCCGGGCTTCGTCGGGCGCCATCTTGCCGCTGTTGGCGACGATATACTCAACAGTGTCGGCGCTTATCACTACGAAGGGCAGGGAATTCAGCTTTTCGACAGAATCGACGGCGATTATTTCTCTATCGTCGGATTGCCGCTTCTGGCACTGTTGCACGAATTGAGGGAGTTGGGTGCGATTGACGGCTGAGAGTACACGCGTCGCCTTCGTTTGCGGGCATCCGATCAA
>JAGRKR010000460.1 GCA_020442225.1 Hyphomicrobiaceae bacterium
GAGGATCTGCTTGCGCTCCTCGAGCCCCTGCGCCGCGTGGCGGAAGAACCCGACGATGCGCTCGATCGTCTCCTCAAGTCCGTAGAAGTCCTTGAATGCGGGATATATCTTGATGGTGCGATTGAGGAAAATGCGGCCGAGCCGCTGATCCTTGGAGCTGTCGACCAGCTCGGGCTCGCCGATGGCCGACATCATGCGCTCCGCCGCCCCGGCATACAGCATCGGGTCGGCACGACAGCCTTCCAGGAACTCCTTGAGCGAGAGCCGGGACTGCCGCAGACGATCGTACGACTTGGCGTACAGATCGAAGATCTCTTCTTTGGGAGTCATGCCTCTACCTGATCTCGTGGTGTCGCCTCATCAACGGTCGCCGGCCTCGATCCCTTCCGGGACTCCCCGGCGCCGCATCTGTGAAGAACGAATCGTTGCTCATGCTACCATAGCATCTAGTGATCATTTCCGCATGGCGCTCGGGCGCGGGGAAAAATAATTCGTCCCCCTTGCCGGTGCTCGGTATTTGAGCGCCCAATGATGGTGATTTGAAGAAATACCCATCACTGCCCAAAGGGCTTCGCCGCCGATGCCTGTGTTCCGGTCGTCGTGAGCGAAACGGCGGCACCCGAAATGACAACGCGCGATGTCGCGGCATTCCGTCTCACGGACCGTTCAAAATCGCGAGAGGTGGGGGATTGGCGCGCTCAGTCCTCGGCCCGGAAGGGGCGCGAAAGCAGCGCGTCGATCGCCGCGTCGACCGAAACCTTGCCAGAGACGATGGCGTGCACCGCCGCGCAGATCGGCAGCTCGAGCGCGCGCTCATGCGCCACGCGCGCCACGGCATTCGCGGTGTAGACGCCCTCGGCGACAGATCGCCGATTGCCGAGAATCGTGGCCAGATCCTGGCCTTGGCCGAGCGCCCGGCCGAGCGACATGTTGCGCGATTGCGGGCTGCCGCACGTCAGCAGCAGATCGCCGAGGCCGGACAGGCCCATGAGCGTCTCCGGCCGCGCACCGAGCGTCTCGCCGAGCCGGCGCAATTCGGCGAACCCGCGCGTGACCAGCGCGGCGTGTGCGCTCGCGCCGAGCCCTTTGCCGTCGACGATCCCCGCGGCAATCGCGAGAACGTTCTTCACGGCCCCGCCGAGCTGGGCGCCGAGCACGTCGTCCGACCAGTAGATGCGGAAATTGCGATAGCCGATCGCCTCCGCCAGTCGCTTGCCGATCACCTCGTCCTTGCAGGCGAGCGTCACGGCCGCGGGCATGCCGCGAGCCACCTCGGCCGCGAAGCTCGGCCCCGACAGGATGGCGAGTTGCGCGGCGGGCAACGCCTCGGCGAGCACGTCGCCCATGAGGCGGCCGGTAGCCTGCTCCAGTCCCTTCGAGCAGACCACGACCGGCGTCCCCTGCTGGAGCCCGGCTGCGGCGAGTTCGCCGGCGATACGGCGCATGTGCTGGGCAGGCGGCACCATCACCACGAAGTCCGCCGCGGCAATGTCCGCCAGGCTGCCCGTCGCCCGGATGTCCGCGTCGAGCGCGACGTTGGCGAGGAAGACGCGATTGGTGTGGTGGTCGTTGATCTCGACGATCGTTTCCGGCTCGAACGCCCACAACACGACCTCGCGTCCCGCCGCCCTCAGGGTCTGCGCCAGCGCCGTACCCCAGGCCCCCGCGCCGATCACTCCCACGGTCTCGAGCTGCATGGCGATCTCCCTGCGCTGGATTGCTCTGCGGTGCGGCCGCTCGCCCGCGAGACGGAAAACCGTCGCCGCACGGATAGCACGCGTCCCGCCGCGTGCAACTCCCCCGGTGCTCTCAGGCCTTGGCCCCGGCGCGACCGCCTCCGAGCACGGGCTCCGCATCCGGGTCCAGCGGCAGGCGGGCCCTGGCCGCGGCATCCAGCTCCGAAACCTGGCCCCGTGCGAGCTTCTCCGCCCCCGTCCAGGCGATCATGGCGCCGTTGTCGGTGCACAGAGACACCGGCGGTGCGTGCAGAACGTAGCCCTGCGCCGCCGCCAACCCGGCCAGCATGGCGCGGAGCGCGCGATTGGCCGCGACGCCGCCGGCCACAACGAGATGTCGCGGCGTCTCCGGCGTCACGAGACCGGCAAAAGTCTCCAGCGCCCGCCTCGTGCGGTCCGCAACCGCGTCGCACACCGCCGCCTCGAACGACGCGCAGATGTCGGCCACGTCGCGGTCCGTCAGCGGCGCCAGGGCTTCGGCCTCTTGCCGCACCGCCGTCTTCAGGCCTGCAAACGAGAAGTGCGGCTCGGGTCGGCCGCGCATCGGCCGCGGGAACGCGAAGCGCCCGGCATCACCCTTCTGCGCCCAGCGCTCCACCTCGGGACCACCGGGATAGCCGAGGCCGAGCAGCTTGGCCGTCTTGTCGAAGGCCTCGCCCAAGGCGTCGTCGATGGTGCTCGCCAACCGCCGGTAACGGCCGACCGCCAGCACCGCGACGAGCTGCGTGTGCCCGCCAGAGACGAGCAGGATCAGGTACGGCGGCGCCAGAGCGTCCGTAAGGCCGACCGTCAGCGCATGGGCTTCGAGATGGCTGACGGCCAGCAGGGGCTTGTCATGCGCGAGTGCGATCGCCTTGGCCATGGTGAGGCCGACCATCAGGCCGCCGACGAGCCCCGGTCCCTGGGTGACCGCGATGCCGTCCAGCGCAGAGAAGGAGAGCCCGGCCTGGCCCATCGCCTCGGCGACGACGGAATCGAGAATTTCCACGTGCGCGCGTGCTGCGATCTCGGGCACCACGCCTGCGAAGGGCGCGTGCGCGGCCGTCTGCGACAGTACGATGTTCGAGAGGATGCGGCCGCGACCATCCGCCTCGCGCCTGACGACGGCGGCGGCCGTCTCGTCACAGCTCGTCTCGATGCCGAGAACGGTGAGAGCGCCAGCATCGCTTCCGCGCTCCATCGGCGCCGGTCCTTTACTCGTGTGCGTCGCCCGGCTTGCCCGCGAGGGCCGACGACGGCATTAATGGCCTCAAACCCACAGCGTGAAGTCGCGCTCTAGCATCAGGAGCTGCTGCGGTGCAAGCAGAGCCCATTCGGATCGGTACGCGCGGCAGCGCGCTCGCGCTCGCCCAGGCCAACGAGGTCAAGCGCCGGCTTGCCGCCACCGGCAGGATCGCGGCGGAGGCGATCGAGATCCACGTCATCAGGACGTCCGGTGACCGCATACAGGACCGGCCGCTGGCGGAGGTCGGCGGCAAGGGCCTCTTCACCAAGGAGATCGAGGACGCTCTCGGTGCAGGCGCCATCGACCTTGCCGTGCACTCCATGAAGGACATGCCGACGGCGCTGCCCGACGGCCTCGTCATCGCGGCGCTGCTCGAGCGGGAGGACGTGCGCGACGCCTTCCTGAGCCCGCGCGCCGCCCGGCTCCACGATCTGCCGCCGGGCGCCGTCGTCGGCACCTCGTCGCTCCGGCGCCAGGCGCAGGTGAAGCGCTTGCGTCCGGACCTCGAGGTGGTCAGCTACCGTGGCAACGTCGACACGCGACTGCGCAAGCTGGCGGAGGGCGCCGTCGATGCGACGCTGCTGGCATTGGCCGGCCTCAACCGCCTGGGGCTCACGAGCCACGTCACGGCCGTGATCGAGACGTCAGACATGCTGCCGGCAGTGGCCCAGGGCGCCATCGGCATCGAGATCCGGGAGGACGACGACCGGACGCGCGCGCTGGTCAGCCTCCTCGATCATGCGCCGACGGCCATCGCCGTGAGCGCAGAGCGCGCCTTCCTGGCGCGCCTCGACGGCTCGTGCCGCACGCCCATCGCCGGCCTCGCGACCCTCGGCGCGGACGGCCTGAAGCTATCGGGTATGTTGCTGGCGCCGGACGGCAGCGCCACATACGAGGGCAGCCTGACCGGCACCCCAGCCGACGGCCCGCGCCTCGGACGCACACTGGCGGAGGACCTGCTCGGTCAGGCCGGTCCCGCCTTCCGCGCGCTCATTTCCTCATGAACATCCTGCTCACGCGCCCGCGGGCGAGCGCGCGCGAGCTCGCCACCCAGCTCGAGGCACTGGGCCACCGCGTCATGATCGATCCGCTCATGCGCGTCGAATTCCTGGCGCTCGCCGCGCCGACCCTCGACGGCATCGGTGGGCTCGTGGCCACATCGGCCAATGCGCTGCGGGCGCTGGCGACACCCGATGCCCGGGTGACCGGGCTGTTCGCGCGCGCGCTCCGCCTGCCCGTCTATGTCGTCGGCCCCGCAACGGCGCGCGCGGCGCGCGAGCTGGGCTTCGGCGAAATCAGCGTGGGACCAGGGACGTCCGGCGAACTGCTCGACATGATGCTCCGCGACGGTGTTCCGCAGACCCATCGACCGCTGCTGCATGTCGCCGGGGAGAACCGCGCCCACGAGATTGCGACGGCGCTCACGCAGGCGGGGATCGAGACCCGCCTGGTCGTGGCCTATCGGGCCGAAACTGCCGAGGCCCTGTCGGCCGACACGGTCCAGGCCATCCGCAGCAAGAGCCTCGACGCCGTGGTCCTCATGTCGCCCAGATCGGCCCGCATCTACGCATCGCTGATCGTCGCGGCGGGGCTGACCGAGGCTGCGCGAGATCTTGCGTATTTCTGCCTGTCGGCCGCCGTCTCCGCCGCCTTGGCGCCGATTGCCCCTCGCACAGCAGCGATTGCACCGGCCCCTGAGACGGATTCACTACTTGCTCTCATTAGGGCTGGCACGGCAAAAGTGTTGTAGAATGGCAATAGCCTGGAATGATCGACCGGCTCCAGCTAGAGAAGTGCGCATGTTTCATGCGTGCACGCCCTGACCCGGTCGTGCTTCAAAGAGGACGTCTGACGTCATGAGTTCCAATAATGACGGCCCCAAGAAGGGGTCCGACAAGCCGGCCGGCGACACCGGACAGGCCAAGCGGCCGCACGCAACGCTCGACCTCAAGGCGACGGTCGTAGAGGTCAAAGGCAGCGGCGACGGCGACAAGACAACCGCCACGAGCGCCCAGGGCAAGGATCCGGGCAAGCCGGATACCAAGACGGCCAGCGGCCCGACCGGACCGACGGCCGGCGCCGCCACCAGCAAGCCCGCCGAGAACAAGCCGACCGGCGCCGCGCCAGCAGGCCCCGCCAAGCCAGCCGCGAAGCCTGAACCGGTGGCGACCGCCAAGCCCGCCGGCGGCTCCGCCATCGGTCGCACGTTCACGCATCTCGTCGCTGGCGGCGTCGGCGGCATCCTGGCGCTGCTCGGCGCCCCCTTTGCCGCCGACCAGTTCGGCATTCAGATCGCGCCACAGGGCCCCAGTCTGCCGCCCGCGGAGGTGCAGCGACGCCTCCAGGCGGTGGAAGCAGCGGTGAAGCGGCCGGCGGCGGCCGTGCCCGCCGCTGTCGCCGACAAGCTGGCCGGCCTGGAGCGCCAGACCGCGCGCCTCGACGAGATTGCCAAGTCGGTGGACGCGCTCGCCACCGCCCAGAAGAAGCTGACCGAGGACACGCGCGCAACCGCCGAACGCCTCGCCAAGAGCGGCAGCGCCTTGCCCACCGACGCCAGCGCCCGCATCGCCCGGCTCGAAGAAACGCTGGCGAGCCTCGCGGCCATCGCCAAGGCCGAGCCCGACAGCGCTGGACGCCTGCCGCAGCTCGCCCAGCTCTCCGGCCGGCTCGCCGACCTCGAGAGCGCCATCGCGACACGGCTCCAGGGCCTCAGGCGCGACATGGCCCAGGAAATCGACCAGCGCCTGACCGCGGCGCGCGAGGCGGCGGAAGCCGCGCGCTCCGGCACCACGCGCATCGACCGCGAAATCACGGCGGTTCGCTCGGATTCGGCCAAGCTCGGTCAGCGTTTCGAGGCGCTCAAGGCGGCCGGTGACCGCAACGTCGAGACCCTGCGCGCCCTGCGCGAGGAAGCGGGCAGCCTCAGGGCGGCCATCGAAGCCCTCAAGGGCGATCTGGAAGGACGCCTCAAGACGACGGCCAAGCAGGACGACGTCAAGGCCGCCATTGCGCCGGTCGCAGCCCGCCTGCAGTCGTTCGAGGCAGGCCTGAAGCGCGTGCTGCAGCGCGAGGGGGATCGGCAGGCGACCGCCGAGCGCATCGTGCTGGCGCTCGAGCTCAACAATCTGCGCCGCGCCATGGATCGCGGCCAGGGCTTCGAACCCGAGCTCGCCGCAGTCCGCAAGGTGGCCGGCGGCAAGCTCGACCTGTCGGTTCTGGACCGCTATCAGGCACAGGGCGTGCCGACGCTGGCCAAGCTGCAGAGCGAGTTCCCGGGCGTCGCCACCGCCGTGCTCGACGCCGAGCACGATCCCAAGGGCGGCACCGTCGTGGACCGCCTGATGGCCGGGGCGCGATCCATCGTGCGGGTGCGGCGGACGGATCACGCTCCCGATGACGCCAGCTCCGAGGCCGTGCTCGGCCGCATGGAGCGGTTGTTGAAGGCTGGCGACATCGATCGCGCGCTCAAGGAGGCCGGGAAGCTTCCGGCCAAGAGCCGCGCGGCCGCGGATGCCTGGCTCAAGAAGGCCGAGGCGCGCCGCTCCGTCGACCGCGCCATCGCCACGATCGAGGCCACGCTCAAGTCGTCGCTCGCCAGCACCAAACCCGGCACCGAGAAAGGCCAGAAGTAATGTTGCGTCTCGTCCTCTACCTGGTCCTGGCGTTCGCAATCGCCAGCGGCCTCGCGTGGCTTGCCGACCGGCCCGGCGACATCGTGCTCACATGGCAGGGCTACCGGGTCGAGACCAGCGTCTTCCGGGCCATCGTCATGCTTGGCCTGCTGCTGGCGCTCGCCGTCATGCTCTGGTCGCTGGCGCGCAACCTCTGGCGCAGCCCGGCCCTGCTCGGCCGCATGTTCAGCCGCCGGCGCGAGCAGCGCGGGCTGGAGGCCCTCTCGGCCGGCATCATCGCCATCGGAGCCGGCGACCGCACCATGGCGCAGCGCTACTCGACGCAGGCGCGCAAGTCGCTTCCCAACGAGCCGTTGACCCAACTGCTGCGCGCCCAGGCCGCCCAGCTTTCCGGCGACCGCGCGACGGCGCGGCGCATCTTCGAATCCATGCTCAACGCCACTGATACCGAGCAGCTCGGCCTGCGCGGGCTCTTCCTCGAGGCCATGCGCGAGGGCGAGACGGAGGCTGCCGAGCAGTTCGCCGAGCGCGCGCTGCGCCTCAACCCCAAGCTCGACTGGCCCTCCGAGGCCCTGTTCGAAGCGCAATGCAAGAAGGGCGACTGGGACGGAGCCCTCGACACGCTCGCCGTACAGCGTCGCAACCAGATCGTGGATCGGGCCACGTCCGACCGACGCCGCGCCGTGTTGCTGACGGCACTCGCGACAGAGATCGAGGACACCGACATGGACCGTGCGCTGGAGCTCGCCAGCGAGGCCCACAATCTGGCGCCCGACCTCGTTCCGGCTGCCACGATCGCCGGCCGCATCCTCGCCTCCAAGGGAAGCACGCCACGCGCAGCCAAGGTGCTGCAGCGGACCTGGAAGCGATCCCCGCACCCCGATATCGCCGACACCTACG
>JAGRKR010000461.1:0-3395 GCA_020442225.1 Hyphomicrobiaceae bacterium
ACGCCCTTGACGACGCGGCCGTCCTTCACGTCCAGGCAGGGAATGACACGGATCTTGAGCATGACGGCATCGGACAACGGATTATGGGTTGCGACGATCGCGGACCGGCCGCATTAATGGCCGCACGATCGCGCGAGCGCAAGCTTACGCCAACATGATCGCGCGAGCCAATCGGAACCCACCCCATCGACCTCGACACGTCGTTAATGCCACGGAGACCTCGCATGAGCGCTATCGGCTATCCCGATCCCGTCCAGGAAGCCCAGCATGGCAGCGGCCGCTCGTCGCTCGCCATCGGCATCATGGCCGGCGACGATATCGGCCTCGAGATCACGCCCGTCGTCGTCGATCTCATGAGCGCGGCGGCCGACAAGGCCGGCCTGAAGATCGACTGGCGCGAGATTCCGATCGGCCGCAAAGCGCTCGACAGCCACGGCCACACGATGCCGGAAGGGACGCTCGACGCACTCTCGTCCCTCGACGGCTGGGTGCTCGGCCCGATCGGCCATCGCCTCTATCCCAAGGTGCCCGAGGCCATCAACCCGCACCCGATCATCCGGCGTCATTTCGACATGTTCTGCGGCATCAAGCCGTTCAAATCCTACCCCGGCGTGCCGTGCATCCGACCGGACGTCGATCTGGTATTTCTGCGCGAGAACAACGAGGGTTTCCAGCCCGACCGCAACATGTTCCTCGGCAAGGGCGAGTTCCGCCCGACGGAGGACGTGACGATCTCGGTCCGCGTCATCACCCGGCGCCAGTCGTCGCGCATCTGCCGCGCCGCCTTCGAGGTCGCCCGCCGTCGCCGCAAGAAGGTGACGGCCGTCCACAAGGATACCGTCTTCAAGCTCTCGTGCGGCATGTTCGCCGAGGAGTTCCGCCGGCTGGCGCAGGACTATCCCGACGTCGAGGCCGAGGAGATGATGGTCGACACCTTCGCCCATGACATCATTCTGAAGCCGACGCGCTTCGACGTCGTGGTGACGACCAACATGTACGGCGACATCCTGACGGACGAGGCGGCGGCGCTTGTCGGCGGCCTCGGCATGGCGCCCGGCATCGCCGTCGCACCGAAACACATCATGGCCCAGGCGACCCATGGCTCGGCGCCCGACATCGCCGGCAAGGGGCTCGCCAATCCCTTCGCGCTGCTCCAATCGGGCACGATGATGCTCGATGTGCTCGGCACGCGGCTGGGGCTTGCGGCGGCCCGCGAGGCGGCACGTCTGCTCAACGCCGCCGTCGAGGGCTCGATCGGCGATCCCGCCTCGCGCACGAGCGATGTCGGCGGTACGGCGAGCACGACCGAGATGGGCAAGCGCATCAAGGCGCGCATCTGAACGGATGCCGGCGGGGCGCGGGCGGCTCGATCAAGGAGGCCGGCCGCGTCCTCGACCGCACTTGCGATGGCAGCGCTGAGCGCCGCCATCACGGCACGCGGATCACGGTTTAGGACTTCCCATCGTCCGGAGAGCGCAGATCGACGAGGCGACCGTCGTTCTCGGCCTGCGCGCGCGCCTCTGCCGCTTCGCTCTCGCGCATATGTCGCGCAAAGCGGCGGGCGGCGATCGGCACGAGCGCGAGATAGACCACGGACGCGGCCGTCAAGGTCGCGTAGGGATACGTCAGCAGCAGCGCGACCAGCGCCCCGACCACGACGAAGATCGGCAAGACCATCTCACGCGGGATGCGCTCGCCGAGCAGCTTGCCCGAGAACGTCGGGATCGTGCTGACCATCAGGAAGGCGATCAGCAGGGTATAGACGAGATAGCCCGGCAGCAGTGCGCGATGGATCGGCAGCAGGTCAAGGTGCACGAGATAGACCGGCAGCATCACGACGATGGCCGCCGCCGGCACCGGCATGCCGGTGAAGTAGTTGCCCTGCCAGTGCGGCTTCTCGTCGTCGATGGCCACGTTGAACCGGGCCAGCCGCAATGCCGAGGCCACCGCGAAAATCAGCACGACGATCCAGCCGAGCCCCTTGGAGGCGTTGTAGCCCCAGGTGTAGAGCACCACGGCCGGCGCGACGCCGAAGTTGACGAAGTCGGCAAGGCTGTCGAGCTCGGCGCCGAACCGCGACGACGCCTTCAAGAGCCGGGCGATGCGCCCGTCGACGCTGTCGAGAAGCGCCGCGATGACGATGGCGGCGAGCGCAATATCGTAGCGGTGCTCGATGGCCATGCGGATGGCGGTAAGGCCGGCACACAGCCCGAGCAGCGTGAAGAAGTTCGGCACCAGCATGCGCACGGGCACCTTGCGGTGCCGGAAGATGCCTATGCGCCGGCGCCGCCGGGTCTCTTGCTCGAGCTTCGGTAGGATCGGATCGAGCGGCATGACCACCTCTGCATCGACTAGGGTGCGCCCGGTTCAGATGGAAGCGCTGTCTGCGTCCATCGAGACCGTGGCTGGCGCCCGGAACCGGATATCAGGGTTCCGAGCCCACGACGTAGACCACACCTCAGCACCGCGGCTTGCGGACCGGCCCTGACCGGTGCCGGGAAACGCTCAGCCCTGGCGTGCCTCGCGCTCCGGCTCGTCGGACTTCAGGTCGGCCAGCACCGTCTCGCCGGCGATCGCACGCTGCCCGACGGACACCAGCGCCGTTCGTCCGGGCGGCAGGTAGACATCGGCGCGACTGCCGAAGCGGATCAGGCCGAAGCGTTCGCCGACACCGATGCTATCGCCTTCCTTGACGAAGGTCACGATACGACGCGCAACGAGACCGGCAATCTGAACCACGCCGATCTCGACGCCGTCCTGGGTTTCGATGACCAGCGCGGCCCGCTCGTTGTCCTCGCTCGCCTTGTCGGCCGCGGCGTTGACGAAGGCTCCGGGAACGTAGGCCATGCGCTTGATGCGGCCGGCGACCGGCGCACGGTTCACGTGCACGTCGAACACGGAGAGAAAGATCGAGATGCGCAGGCGCGGCTCCGGCGGCAAGCCGAGCTCGGCGGGTGGCGTCACCACCTCGAGCCCCACCACCCTGCCGTCGGCCGGCGCGATGACGAGGCCGTTCCTGAGCGGCGTCACCCTGTCGGGATCGCGGAAGAAGTACGCCACCCAGCAGGTGATGAGCGCAAAGAACCAGCCGAGCGGCGGCCACAGGAAAAACAGACCCAGTGTGAGGAGCGCGGCCAGCGCCAGGAACTTGTGCCCGTCACGATGGATCGGCACGAAGGTATCGGTAATGGTGTCGATCAACCCGTGGCGCGCCAATGTGCCTCTCCAATACTCGTTCGACCGCCGTCCTGCCGCGTGACGCCCGTCGTCGGGACCAGCAAGCGCCGAGTTCCCGTGGATCGAGCCATGCCGAACGGCCTCAGCGGAAGGCATAGTCTGCCCATTCCGCTCCCGCAACTGTTCTTCATGGACGTCGCGCGCTTGCCGCGGCGCGT
>JAGRKR010000461.1:3458-4678 GCA_020442225.1 Hyphomicrobiaceae bacterium
GCCGGCTGCGATGGCCACGCAAGGCGCCGCCATCTCCATGCATCGCGCTCCGGACGATGCCCCGACGCTATGAGCGTAGCGGTGGCCGGATCAGCGAAGGGGCACAGCGACGAAGCGGAAATCGCCCTTGCCGTCCTTGAGGCCCAGCAGGACCTTGGTGCGCCCCATCTTGCGGAACTTGTCGACGACCCGCGTGATGTCGGCGAAGGTTGTGACCTTCTCCTGCTGCACCTCGACGATGACGTCGCCCACCTTGATGTCCCGGAGTTGGCGCTGGCGCTGCACGCCCACCACGAGCACGCCCTCCATGGACTTCTCGAGGCTGTATTTGCGCCGCAGGTCATCCGTCAGCAATTGCAGCGTCAGGCCGGGGATCGGCGAAACCGCACCCTGCTTGGAGGTGGCAGGCGGCGCCTTGTCCGGCTTGCCGGGTCCGCTCTGATCGTCCTCGAGGCGCCCGAGCACGACCTTGAGCATCATGCGCTTGCCCTTACGCAGGATCTCGACATCGACAGCCTTGCCGATGGAGGTCTGGGCCACCAGACGCGGCAGCGCGCGGCTCCGCTTCACGTCCTTGCCGTCGAAGCGGATGATGACATCGCCCGTCTTCAGTCCGGCCTTGGCGGCGGGCCCGTCCCCCGTAATGTTGCCGACCAGCGCTCCGGTCGGCTCGCTGAGCCCGAGGCTTTCGGCGATCTCGTCGGTCACGGCCTGGATCTGCACGCCGAGCCAGCCACGCCGCACCTCGCCGTGAAGCTTGAGCTGCTCGATCACCATGACCGCCGTTTCCGAGGGCACGGAGAAGCCGATACCGATGGAGCCGCCGGTCGGGGAGATGATCGCGGTGTTCACACCGATCACCTCACCCTCCATGTTGAAGAGCGGGCCACCCGAGTTGCCCTTGTTGATGGCGGCATCCGTCTGCAGGAAATCGTCATAGGGACCCGAGTTGATATCGCGCGCCTTGGCCGAGATGATGCCGAGGGTCACGGTGCCGCCGAGTCCGAAGGGATTGCCGATGGCCATCACCCAGTCGCCGACCCGGAGCGTCGTCGACGAGCCGAACTTCACGGCCTTGAGCGGCTTCTTCGGGGTCACCTTGAGGAGCGCCAGATCGGTCTTCGGATCACGGCCGATCACGCGATCGACTTTGAGCTTGGTGCCGTCGTGGAAGTTGATGGTGATCTCGTCGGCGCCTTCGATCACGTGATTGTTCGTGA
>JAGRKR010000462.1 GCA_020442225.1 Hyphomicrobiaceae bacterium
ACCTGATGCCCCATCGGATTGACGATCAGCTGTGCGGGGACGTCCTGCGTGGGGCGCGCTTGCCACAGCGCGCGCACGTCGCGCGGCACGGACTTTAGTTCGGGGTCCTGCTCCAGATCGACCGTGAACACCTGCACGTTCGGCGGGGCGAGCGGCCGCGCGGCCAGCTCGCCGATGCGCTCTTGCAATGCGGCAAAGTCGGCGGCCTGCTCGGATCGGTAGAAGTAATAAATCTCGTACGGCGCCGGCTGCCAGCGATACATCGCATAACGATAGACGGGCGTGTCGCAAGCGAAGGCCGCCGCCGCGGCCGCAATCGCCGCAAACGCGGCAGCCCAAATCCGTGCAGGGGGAACGCCGACAATTCGCTTGGGCGTGGGCATGGTGCGTCGCTGCCAAATGGGGTGAGTGGGAGACGGAACGAACTCTCGCTTCGGCGACGGCCGGAAACGTGATAAAGGATAGCAGACTGCGTGGGGGCAATACAAATGCCCGCGGCCGTCAAGGCGAAGCCGGCTTGTCTCCGTTCGATTGCCAGACCTGGCCGTCCTTCAAGTGCAGCCGCACGTCGGCCAAGAGATCCGCCTCGCTTTGATTGTGCGTGACGTGCAGGGCCGTTACGCCGGATTCCTTTTGCACCTTCTTCAGCATCGCGATCATCTCGCTGCGTGTGCTGTCGTCGAGTGCCGACAACGGCTCGTCGAGGCAGAGAATCTTGGGCCGAAACGCCAGCGCCCGGCCCAGGGCGACGCGCTGCCGCTCTCCGCCTGAGAGCCCGCGCGGCCGGCGTTCGAGCAGATGCGCGATGCCCAGCTGCGCGGCCACTTCATCGACCCGCTGTCGCACGGCAGCGGCCGGCGCTTTGCGAATCACCAGCCCGAGCGAAATCTGTTCGCGCACCGTCATTGTGCGAAACAACGCGCCGTCTTGCGGCACATAGCCGACGCCGCGAACCGCAGGGCGCCAGTGCGTGACGTCTCTGCCCGCTAAGACAATCTCCCCCGCAGCGGGGCGGCGCAGGCCGATGACCGCTTCCAGGATCGTCGTCTTGCCTGAGCCGGTGCGCCCCATCAACACGGCGTATTTGCCGGCCGGAACATGAAACGAAATGTCGTCCAGCCGGAACGAACCCGCGTGCATCGAAAGGCGGCGAATTTCAATCATGGCTGGTCGTGAGCGCTCGTGCGGCTCGTTCGCTATGAAGCTCTGTTACAGCATGCCCACTTCGCGCGATCCATACATCCGCGCGAGCACTAATACGACCACAGCGGCCACGACCATGATCAACGAGACCGCGGCGGCCGGAGCAATTTCACCAACGTTCATGTGCAGGAAAACGGAAGTCGACAGCACTTCGGTCTTCATCCGCGTCACGCCGGCGAAAATCAGCAGCGGGCCGAATTCACCCAGCGAACGAGCCCACGCCAGCGTCAGGGCCGTGTTGATGCCCCGCATCGCTTCGGGGAGCACGACCCAGCCGAAGGCCTCCACGCGGGTGCAGCCCAGCGACAACGCCACTTGTTCGCAGCGCGGATCGATGTGGTCGAACGTGGCCTTCATTGTACGCACCGCGAACGCGCACGCGACGGAAAACTGCGCCAAGACAACCGCCGGCGGTTGATAGATGACGCTGCGTCCAAACCACGAAAACGGCGGAAACTGAAACAAGATCAGCAAGCTCAGCCCCACCACCAGCGGCGGCAAAACGATCGGGATGTCGAGTATCGCATCGAGCAGCGACCGGCCGAAGAACCTGTGCCGCGACATCAAATAGCCGATCGGCACCGCGACGAACACCGAGAAGATGGCCGACAGCGAGCAGGAAATCAGGCTCAGCCAGATCGAGTACTGAATCCGCCGATCGCGCAGCGCCAAAGCGACCGGATTGTCGACCAGGAACGCCCACACGGGGTGCGGCGAGTCGCTGGCCGATTCGGCCGCCTGCTTCAGCATGTAAAGACAGTCGGCCGCCAGCATGCTCACGATCAGCAGCACATACGCGGCGCCGATCGTGCCGAGCGCAGCGTAGAAAAACGAATCGCTCAAAGCGACCGCGCCGGCCGTGCGCTCGCGCCCCACGGGCGGCTGGTTGTCGTTCGCTTCGCTCACTGCGCCGGCGATTCCGCATGGGAAGTGGGGGCGGACGTCGGCGCCGCGCCAAGGCGGAAATGAAAACCGGCGTCTTGAAAAATGTCAGGCGACTGCTCCATTTTCGCCAGCAGACGTCGCCCCAGATATTTGTGCCGGCTGGTCTTGGCGATGCTGAAGGGCTGGATCGCCTCGGCCAGCGGCGAATCGATCACCCCGAGGACGGTCACCTCGGCGCTGCCGATCTGCGCCAGGTAGGCCGCGTGAGGAATCGCCGCCCACGACGCGGACGAGCCATCCATCGGCAGCAGAATCTTCGTGTACATCACCCGCACCTCTTTCATCGCCAGCGGCGTGAGCAGGCCATCCCGCTCGGACTTCGCCGCATGACGATTCCATCACCATCCGCATCTAATTCGCCTTACAGGCAGGGCCTGAAGGTGCCGTTCAAGTGGCGGTTATGCGCAGGTTCTCGTCACCGGTCGCACTTCAAGACCGGGTTGCACCGCAGCCGCGTGGACAGCGGCTACTGCAGGGGAGCGGTGCTGTTGTGACGTCGGAGCCAGAAGTGGGTGAGGAGTCCGACGCCGAGCCAGACCAGCGAGGCCACCTTCGCGGTGTTGCTGAGGTAGAGCATCAACAGCAGGCAGCTCACGACGCCGAGGATCGGGACGGCGGGATAGAGCGGCACCCGGAACGGGCGCTTCACGTCCGGCTCCGTGCGTCGCAACCGCATCAGCGAGAGCTGGACGAAGAGGTACGTGAACAGGCTGCCGAAGTTGAAGATCGACGCGATGAGATCGATGTTCCGGTAGAACGCGCCGGCGAGCACCGTCACCAGCACACCGTTCACTGCGATCGAGACATAAGGTGTCCCGGAGCGCTCGCTCACGCGGTCGAGTTGCCGAGGGAGCAGCCCATCGCGACCCATCGCAAATCCGGCGCGAGTGCCCGCCGTCACCGAGCTGAGGACGACCGAGGCGGTCGCAGCGAGGGCCGAGATGTTGATGAAGACGATGAACGCCTTCTGCTTGAAGACCGCGTCAGCGACATCCTCCAGCGGCGACGCCGAGGAGCCGAGCTTCTGCCAGTCCATCGTCCCGACCTCGAGGACCGCGATCGCGCAGTAGAACGCGAAGCAGACGCCGAACGCGAGGAGCAGCGCCCGGGGGATCGTGCGGGCGGGATCCTCGGTCTCCTCGGACATCATGGCGATGGTGTTGAAGCCGATGAAGGCGAAGAAGATCACGGCCGCCCCGTGCAGCGTGCCTCCGCCGCCGTTCGGGAAGAAGGGCTGGAAGCGCCCGATGTCGAAGTTCCCGAACATGAAGTGAGCGCCGCCCGCGATCAGGACGAGCAGGGCGATGAGCTTGAAGATCACCAGGCCGGACGTGGCGACCGTCGTCTCCTTCACGCCGACGAGATTGAGCACCGTCACCGCCGCCGGCA
>JAGRKR010000463.1 GCA_020442225.1 Hyphomicrobiaceae bacterium
TCGACGCCGGCCACGTCCGCGAACGTGACGCCGGTCTCCTTCTCCACGTAGACCTTGGCGCGGCTCTTGCCGACGCTCATGAGGCCACCGATGCCCTGACGCTCCGCGAAGCGGCGGAAGAAAAAGGCCCACACTACGAAGAAGATGGCGATCGGCAAGACCCAGGACAGAACTTGCGCGAGAAACGTATTCTCGACGCCGCCGCGGTACTTCACGCCGCGCTTGTCGAGCTCGCCGGCGATATCGCCCGTGACACGCTGGGTCACGAAATATCGCTTCTTGTCGACGCCGTCCTTGAACGTGCCCTCGATACGGCTGTCGTAGACGACGGCCTCGGCAATCTTCCCTTCCTTGACGAGCTGCTGGAACCGGGAATAGGGGATCTGCTCGATGTTGCGAGCGGTCCACAACGCCTGGAAGAGCAGCAGCCCCGCCATGGCGGCCAGCACATACCAGAGATGGTATTGCGTCTTCTTGTCCATGTTTCCCAACCGTCAGCTGTCCGGGGCGTCGCGTCTCCAGACGCCGCCATCTTCGGACGAGCCTAGTTCGCTCGAGCGCGCGAGGGAAGCGCCACACCCGGCCCGGGCCGGCGCATTCTGCCCACAGCGTTTATGCGGCCATAACGATGCGGGAGCCGACCGCGGGTTGTCGTTCAGCGCCCCTCGCGCCACCACGCGAGACCGAGCAGCGCCAGCAGCGCCGCCAGCGCACCGAAGCCGGCGTACATCGGCGTCAGCGTCACACCGCGCGTGACGTAGGCCTCGCGGTCCTTGAGCCCGAGCCAGCCCGAACCGTGCAGCACGCGCGCCGACGACAGCAACGAGATGCGCGGCAGCTCCACCTCCGGCGCAGGATCGGTGACGCTGGCCGGCGCACGCCTGGTGAAGAAGGCGCCCGCGCCGGTCGCCTCCAGGATGGTCTTCAGCGCCTGATCGGTAGTCGTCACCTCCGACATCTCACGCTGATCGTCGATGCCGACGTGAACGATCGCCTGGAGCTTGCCGGAGCGAAGCTTGTAGAGCCCGGGACGCTCGACATCGAGTGTCGTCCGCCACAATCCGCTGGCGGCAGCCGGCAGCACGACCTCGCGTGACTTGCCATCGGGCGCCGTGACCGTGACAGGTGCCACTTCCTTCTCCATCGAGCGACGCTCGATCGTCATACGCATGCCGCGGGACGAGACGCGAAGCTGCTCCTCCTCCAGATCCGGCTCCTTCATCAGCCAATGCGCCAGCCGGCGCAGCAGGTCGCTGTGCGGCCCGCCTCCCTCGAAGCCGCGCGCCCACAGCCAGGCATGATCGGAGAGCATCAGGGCGACGCGTCCCTTGCCGCGGTGCTCGAGCACGAGCAGTGGCCGGTTGCGGGCGCCCTGCATGACGACGCGCCCGCTCTCGACATCGGCGTCGATCAAGCGGAACCAGCGCCCCCAGCTCGGCTCCTTGCCGGCCGAGCCCGGCAGATCGCGGGTCACCGGATGCATGGCGCCGATGGAGGTGATGCGGGCCTTGTAGCCCTCCTCGATGACGCGGCCGGTGGGCACGGCCGGCAGGACCGGGCGCAGGGGCGTCCGGAACAGACTGGTGTGGCCGGCATAGTCGTCGCCGGCCGCGACCAGGAGTGCGCCGCCGTGTTCGGTCACGTAGCGGGCGATGTTGTCGAAATAGCGCGGCTGCAGAATGCCGCGAATGGAGTAGCGATCGAAAATGATGAGATCGAACTCCTTGATCTTCTCGGAGAAGAGCTCGCGGGTCGGGAAGGCGAT
>JAGRKR010000464.1:0-1138 GCA_020442225.1 Hyphomicrobiaceae bacterium
CGAGATCATGAACGACGACGGGACCATGGCCCGCATGCCGGACCTCGTCTCGTTCGCGCAGCGCCACGGCCTGAAGATCGGCACGATCGAGGATCTGATCGCCTACCGGCTGAAGCACGATCGCATCGTCCGCTCGGTGTCGCAGACCAAGGTGGACAGCGTCTTCGGTGGCGGCTTCGACCTGCACATCTACGAGACGACCGTCGATCCGGCGGAGCACCTGGCGCTGGTCAAGGGCGATCTCTCGGCGCCGGGACCCGTGCTGGTGCGCGTCCATGCCGTCAACATGCCGGCCGATCTGCTCGGCATCGGCACGGGCGGCGATCGCCGCACGCTCATCCAGAAATCCATGCAGGCCATCGAGCGCGAGGGACGCGGCGTGATCGTGCTGATCCGCGATCTCAGGGCGCGCTCGGTCTCGGCCTGGATCGAGGGACGCAAGGGCCGGCCGGGCCGGGGCGGGGCGCCGGACGGCCGCCGGCTCGTGGAGATCGGCGTCGGCTCGCAGATCCTTCTGGATCTCGGTGTCCGCGACATGGTGCTGTTGTCGAACTCCGGTCAGTCGATTTATGTCGGCCTCGAAGGCTACGGTCTGCGGATCGTCGAACAGCGCAAGATCGAGTAGGTCAGGACACATGGTTGGTTTTGGATCTGGTGCCGGCGGCGGCCCCGTCGGGCGGATCGAGGATGCGCATCTGCTCATCATCGAGTCGCGCTATTACGAGAAGATCGCCGACCTCCTGATCGAGGGGGTCGAGGCGGAGCTCAAGGAGCATGCGGTGACCTACGACCGCATCGCGGTGCCGGGCGCGCTGGAGATTCCGCAAGTGCTGGCGGCTGCCTGCAACGATCTCGTGACGTACGACGGCGTCATCGCTCTGGGCTGTGTCATTCGCGGCGAGACGGCGCACTACGACATCGTCTGCAACAATGCCAACCACTGGCTGATGCAATTGGCCATCGAGCACACGCTGCCGCTCGGCAACGCCATCCTGACCGTGGACACCGAGGCGCAGGCCATCGCGCGGGCGCAGGGCGGCAAGGCGGGCAAGGGCGGTTCGGCGACGCGGGCCTGCCTGCGGCTGATCGAGATCGCGCGCGTCGGCTTCGACGGGGCCTGAGCAATGTCGCCAAGCGA
>JAGRKR010000464.1:1199-5095 GCA_020442225.1 Hyphomicrobiaceae bacterium
TACCAGATGGATCTGGTCGAGACCGACCTCAACGCCGTCATCCGCGAGTTCGTGATGCACCGGTTTGGCAGCGAGACCGAGCAGGATCAAGGGCTCGCCGCCGCGGATGCGGCGTTCTTCAGCGAGTTGCTGCAGGGCGTGTTGCGCCGTCAGCGCGATATCGACCCGATGCTCGACAGCCAGCTCGCCAAGGGCTGGAGGCTCATCCGCATCGACAGCATTCTCCGGGCGATACTGCGCGCAGGCGTGTTCGAGCTGATGGAGCGCGGCGACGTGCCGGCGCGCGTCGTGCTGAACGAGTATATCGAGGTCGCCAACGCCTTCTTCGAGGGCGACGAGCCCAAGGTGGTGAACGGGGTCCTCGACAAGCTGGCGCACCGCCTGCGCCCCGCCGAGTTCTGAGCGCTTCCGGGGGGCTCGCGCCACCACTGCAACGGGAGTAGGATCGTGCAGTGGTACGGACAGGCGCCATCGAGGGCGGGTCGCAGGAGGAGTCGCAATGAACGAGCTTGCCAGGACGAATTCGCGGATTGAGGCCGAGTACCGGGCGCGCACGAAGACATCGGCGCGCCTGTTCGATGAAGCGAGTCGGGTGCTGCCGGCCGGCCTCACGCATGATTCCCGTGCGCTGAAGCCCTATCCTCTCTACGCCGCCCGCGCGGCCGGCCCCCGCAAGTGGGACGTCGACGGCCACGAGTACGTGGATTTCTTTGGCGGGCACGGCGCGCTCATCCTCGGCCACGCCCATCCCGCCGTCGTCGAGGCGGTCCAGCATCAGATCACGCTCGGCACGCATTGGGGGGCCGCACACGAGCTCGAGGTGCGCTGGGCCGAGCAGGTCAACCGGATGGTGCCCTGCGCGGAACGCGTGCGCTTCACGTCCTCCGGCACCGAGGCTTCGCACATGGCGCTGCGCCTGGCGCGCGCCTACACCGGCAAGCGCAAGGTCGTGCGTTTCGTCGGCCATTTCCACGGCTGGCACGATCAAGTCGCGACCGGCTCCAACTCGCATTTCGACGGCAGCGTGCCCGCGGGCATCCTGCCGGAGATCGTCAGCGAGACCATCCTGCTGCCGACGGACGACCCGGCGCGCGTCGAAGAGGTGTTGGCGAGCCGCGACGACGTGGCGGCGGTCATGCTCGAGGCGGGCGGTGCGTCGACCGGCCAGGTGCCGTTGCCGCCCGGCTTCCTCGCCGCCGTCAGGGCGTCGACCGCGAAGCATGGCGTGGTGATGCTGCTCGACGAGGTGGTGACCGGCTTCCGCTGGTCGCCCGGTGGCGCGCAGCAGCGCTCGGGCGTCATCCCCGACATGTGCATCCTGGCCAAGATCCTCGCGGGCGGCCTGCCTGGCGGCGCCGTCGTCGGGCGCGGCGATATCATGGATCAGCTCGACCCCGTTGCGGCCTCGGCGGCGGGCCGCGAGAAGATCGGCCACCAGGGCACCTACAACGCCAACCCGCTGTGTGCGGCGGCGGCCCTCGCCACGCTCAAGTTGATCGAGAGCGAGGATATCTGCGGCACGGCCGAGCGCACCGCCAATACGATCCGCGACGGCATGCGCAAGATCCTCGTGGAGGAGGGTGTGGCCTGGGGCGTCTACGGCGACGTCTCTTATATCCACATCTTCCAGAACCCGGCCGGCTTGCCGCTCGATCCAATGAATTTCGATCCCGTGAAGCTCGGCTTCAAGGGGCTCAAGGGCGCCAAGAACCCCAATCTCATCCATCGCCTGCGCATCGCCATGCTGTGCAACGGCGCCGACCTCAACGGCTCGCCGGGCGGCCTCGTCTCGGCCGTGCATGGTCCAGCCGAGGTTGCGCGCACGCTCGAGGCCTTCCGCACGTCGGTGCGCTGGCTGAAGGCGGAGGGCGATATCGTCGGGTGAGCAGCGCGCGGGTCACAGGCACGCCCGCCGAGCGGGTCGAAGGCGAGGAGGCCATCGTCCAGGAGTATCTGGCCCCCCTCGCCAAGGGCCTGCCGGGTGCGCTCGGGCTCTCCGACGATTGCGCCGTGCTCACCCCGCCTCCCGGCGCCGATCTCGTGCTGAAGACGGATCCGATCATCGCCGGCGTTCATTTCTTGGCCGACGATGCGCCGGGCGACATCGCCTGGAAGGCGCTGGCGGTGAACGTGTCCGACCTGGCGGCCAAGGCGGCGGAGCCGGTCGCCTATCTGATGACACTCGCCCTGCCGGAGGCCCCGGCGCGGGCATGGCTCCGCGCCTTTGCGGACGGGCTCGCCGAGGCCCAGGCTGCTTTCGGATGTGTGCTGGTGGGCGGCGATACGGACCGGACGCCGGGTCCTCTGACCATCGGCATCACCGTCATTGGCACGGTCCCCACTGCCAATATGATCCGGCGGGGGACGGCGCGGCCGGGCGACACGCTGTACGTCTCGGGCACGCTTGGCGATGCCGCGCTCGGGCTCGAGCTTCGCCTCGGCCGGGTGGCGCCGGGAAGTTGGGGCGAGAGCGCACGGGAACAGCAGGCGTTGCTGACGCGCTATCTGCGGCCGCAGCCGCGGCTTGGCTTGCGCGCCGCCTTGCGCACGGAGGCCCACGCCGCGATGGATCTGTCCGACGGGCTCGCCAAGGATCTCGGCCGCATGTGCCGGGCGAGCGGGACCGGCGCGGTGGTCGAGACCGCCCGTGTGCCGCAGTCGTCCGGTTTCGCCAAGGCGCTGGCGCGCGAACCCGCGCGGATCGGGGCGTTGCTTGCTGCGGGTGATGACTACGAGGTGCTGGCCGCGGTGCCGGCCGCTCGCGCCGAGGCGTTCGAGGTGGCGGCTGTCGCGGGCGGCGTGCCCGTCACGGCCATCGGCACGGTGGTTGCCGGGTCCGGCACGCGCTTTCTGGACGCCGATGGGCGGGAGATCGCCATCGGCAGGCCCGGGTGGGACCATTTCGCCTGAAATTCCCGTTCATCCTCGACCAAAGTCGCCGCTTGCCGCTACAGGCCTGTTATTGCAAGTCGCGAGCAAGTTTGGCATGGTCCGGCCGCGATTCCCGCATGGACCGGGGGGCGAGGTCGTCTTGGCGTATGCGCATGGGCGCGTGGCCGGGCGCGGCATCGCGCGATGATGTGGCTGGCAGCGCCGGTCCGGCTCCATGCCGAAAGCTCGAGCCTTCAGTCTCGTATGGGGCCTGGCGCGCCCTGATGCGGACCATGTCGTTCAGCGGCGGGAGCCTCCCGGCGTCACGACCCCTGCCAACACCGAGGAAAGACATCATGGACAATGTCATGTGGGCGATCATAGGCGGCGGTTTGCTGTCGCTCGCCTATGGCGCGTGGACCGTCAGCGCAATCATGGCGGCCGATGCGGGCAACAAGCGTATGCAGGAGATCGCGGCGGCAGTTCAGGAAGGCGCCAAGGCCTACCTCAACCGCCAGTACACGACGATCGCCATCGCAGGTGTCTTCATCTTCCTGCTCGTCAGCTACTTCCTCGGCATTAAGGTGGGGATCGGCTTCCTGATCGGCGCCTTCCTGTCCGGTGCGGCAGGCTACATCGGCATGAACGTCTCGGTGCGCGCCAATGTCCGCACGGCGCAGGCCTCGACGCAGTCGCTCGGCGAAGGTCTGTCCATGGCGTTCCGGGCCGGTGCGGTCACGGGCATGCTCGTTGCGGGCCTGGCGCTCCTCGGCGTGGCCGTCTACTACGCCGTCCTGGTCTACGGCATGGGCTACAAGCCGCAGAGCCGCACGGTCGTCGACAGTCTCGTGGCGCTGGGCTTCGGCGCGTCGCTGATCTCGATCTTCGCCCGTCTCGGCGGCGGCATCTTCACCAAGGGTGTGGACGTCGGCGGCGATCTCGTCGGCAAGGTCGAAGCGGGCATCCCGGAGGATGATCCGCGCAACCCGGCCACCATCGCCGACAATGTCGGCGACAATGTCGGC
>JAGRKR010000465.1:0-5167 GCA_020442225.1 Hyphomicrobiaceae bacterium
CGCAACTTCCTCCGCTTCGAGCCGGGCGTCGCGGCCACGCTGATCGAGGCCTATGTTCGTGCCGACGGCAGCGCAGACGAGCATCAGACCCGCACGGCCAGCGCGGTGCATGTGGGCGCGGGTGCCTCGGTGGCGCACGTGAAGACGGCCGTCGACGGCGGCGTGCACTTGGCCAACCTGGCCGCCCGGCTCGATGGCGAGGCCGTCTACCGTCCGTTCCAACTGACGGTCGGTGGGCAACTCGCGCGCAACGACATCGAGGTCGTGTATGCCGGCGAGGGCGGGAGCATCGATCTGGCCGGAGCGACGCTGCTCAAGGACCGCCAGCACTGCGATACCACGCTCGTCGTCGATCACGCGGTGCCGCAGTGCCAGAGCCGGGAGCTGTTCAAGTATGTGCTCGCCGACGAGGCGCGCGGCATCTTCCAGGGCAAGGTGATCGTCCGGCCCGACGCGCAGAAGACCGACGGCAAGCAGATGGCGCAGGCGCTCATGCTCTCGGAGGCGGCGGAATTCGACTCCAAGCCGGAGCTCGAGATCTATGCCGACGACGTCGTCTGCGGGCACGGCGCGACGGTGGCGGAGATCGACGAGGAGATGCTTTTCTATTGCCAGTCGCGCGGAATCCCGGCAGCGGAGGCGCGCGCGCTGTTGACGGAGAGCTTCGTCGGCGAGGCCATCGCCAAGATCGAGGACGAGGCGCTGCGGGACTCGTTGATGGATATGGCGAGAGGTTGGCTCCGAGGCTGAGCCGGCCGGCTGAGCGCGAGGGGGCAGGAAAGGTGGTGAGCCCATGGGCTTGATCGAGACTGAGGGCAGCAGAGCGGCGAGCGGCGGCTACGACGTCGAGCGCATTCGCACCGATTTTCCGATCCTCTTTCGCGAGGTGTACGGCAAGCCGCTCGTCTATCTCGACAACGGCGCCTCGGCGCAGAAGCCGAAGGCGGTGCTCGAGGCGATCGAGCAGGCGTATCGCATGGAGTACGCCAACGTTCATCGCGGGCTGCACTACCTGTCCAACACGGCGACTGCGCATTTCGAGGACGCGCGCGCGACGGCGCGGCGCTTCGTCAATGCGCGGCACGAGGAGGAGATCATCTTCACGCGCAACGCGACCGAGGCCATCAACCTCGTCGCTGCGAGCTATGGCGCCATGGCCTTCAAGGAAGGCGACGAGGTCGTGCTCTCGATCATGGAGCACCACTCCAACATCGTGCCGTGGCATTTCCATCGCGAGCGGCGTGGCGTCGTTCTGAAATGGGCGCCGATTGCCGATGACGGCGAGTTCCTGATCGAGGAGTTCGAGCGCCTTCTCGGGCCTCGCACGAAGCTCGTCGCCATCACGCACATGTCGAACGTGCTCGGCACGGTCGTGCCGGTGAAGGACATCGTCAGGCTCGCCCACGCCAGGGGCATCCCCGTCCTGCTCGACGGCAGCCAGGCTGCCGTGCACATGCCCATCGACGTGCAGGATCTCGACTGCGACTTCTACGTGTTCACGGGGCACAAGGTCTACGGCCCGACCGGCATCGGCGTGCTCTACGCCAAGAAGCAGCATCTCGACGCCATGCCGCCCTACATGGGCGGCGGTGAGATGATCGAATCGGTCTCGGTCGACAAGGTCACCTACGGCGTCGCTCCGCACAAATTCGAGGCGGGCACGCCGGCCATCGTGCAGGCGATCGGCCTCGGCGCCGCGCTCAACTACATGATGGGCGTCGGCCGCGATCGCATCGCCGCCTACGAGGCGAGCCTCGGTGCCTATGCCCACGAGCGTCTTTCCGAGCTCAAGTGGCTCAAGATCCACGGCACCGCCAAGGGCAAGGGCGCGATCGTCTCGTTCTCGGTGGACGGGCTGCATCCCCACGACGTCTCGACGATCATCGATCGTTCCGGCGTGGCGGTGCGCGCGGGCCATCACTGTGCGCAGCCGCTGATGGACCGGCTCGGCGTGACGGCGACGTGCCGGGCGTCGTTCGCCATGTACAACACCAAGGCCGAGGTCGATGCCCTCGTCGAGGCACTCGTCAAAGCGCACGATTTCTTCACGTGACGCCTTCTGAAAGGACCAGATCGCAGATGAGCGAGACAACAAAAACCGAGCCGGGGCGCGACGTGCTCGACCTTGGCCATCGCCCGGCGATCGATCGGACCGCCCTCGAGGCCACGCCCGTGCCGCCGCCGAGTGTCGACTACACGCCGCCGCCGAGCGTCGCCGACGGAGGCACGCCGGTGCCGGGCTCGGCGCTGTCGCGCGAGGAGCTCGAGCGGCTAACCATCGACATCATCGCCGCGCTCAAGACCGTCTACGATCCCGAGATTCCCGCCGACATCTACGAGCTCGGCCTGATCTACAAGATCGATGTCGACGACAACCGCAACGTCACTGTGGACATGACGCTGACGGCGCCCGGCTGCCCCGTCGCCGGCGAGATGCCGATCTGGGTCGAGAACGCCGTGGCGAGCGTGGCAGGCGTCGGACAGGTGAAGGTCAATCTCGTGTTCGACCCGCCTTGGGACCAGAGCCGCATGTCGGAGGAGGCCCGGCTCGCCATCGGCATGTTCTGAAGCGGCCTTTCGCGAGGCCACGAAGGCCCCCATATTGCAGTGCATGACGACGAACCAGGACAGGCAGGACAGATCCATGACCACCCCATCCCGCCCGAGGCCCAAGGTCATCTCGCTGACGGACGCCGCCGTCGCGCGCATCAAGGCGATCATGGCGAGCAAGCCGGGTGCAGTTGGGCTGCGCATCGGCGTGAAGAATGGCGGCTGCGCCGGCATGGAGTACACGATGGAGTGGGCCGAGAGTGTCGAGAGGCTCGACGAGGTGGTCGAGCAGGACGGCGCCAAGGTCCTGATCGATCCCAAGGCCATCCTGTTCCTGCTCGGCACCGAGATGGACTTCAAGGTGGAGAAGCTGCGCTCGGGCTTCGTGTTCAACAACCCGAACCAGTCATCCGCGTGCGGCTGCGGTGAGTCCGTGTCATTGACGCCGGTCGACAGAGAGAAGCTCGAGGCTCTCAAGACCTGACGTCCGCGGCCGACCAGGGGAGCGGCGAGCGATGGCGGCATCCGAGGGATTTCGCGCTTTCCTCGCCGACGCATTGGCGCCGCTTGGCCCCGTGGACATCAAGCGCATGTTCGGTGGCGCCGGCCTCTTCGCCGATGGCCTGATGTTCGGCCTGATCGCCGACGACACGCTTTTCCTCAAGGTCGATGCCGAGACGCGGCCCCGCTTTGACCAGGAGGGCATGGGCCTGTTCAGCTACCAGCGTGCCGGTCGCCCTGCAGCCGTCATGTCCTACGCCCAGGCGCCGGAGCACCTTCTCGATCAGCCAGAGGAACTCGTCGAGTGGTGCCGCGCGGCGATCGGCGCCGCCCGGCGCTCGCGCAAGACGCCCAAGCCGCGTCCGCAGGCGCAACCGCGGCGCCCGGCCGGCGGCCGCCGGCGAAAAGGCTCATGACCAGCCCGCATGTCATCCAGTAGAGTGTCGGCGACGAGCCGCCCGGCGAAGGGCGGCCATTCCAGGGAAGGGAGCGCCGACAGACCATGACGAAGACCGTGCAGGCCGAAGTCGTACGAAGCCAGATCGAGCGGATTCTGACCGCCTGGGGCATGCCATCCGACATGGTCGCGACCACCGCCGACGTCATGGTCGAGACGGACCTGTGGGGTGTCGATTCCCACGGCATTTCGATGATCATGATGTACGAGGACATGTTGCGCGAGGGGCGCCTCAAGGTCTCCGAACGTCCGCGCGTCGAGCGTGAGACGGCGGTCACGGCGCTCATCGACGGCAACGCCGGCCTCGGCCACCCGGTTTCGGTGATGGGCATGAAGCTCGCTGTGGAAAAGGCCAAGGCGGGCGGCATCGGATTGGTGACCGTGCGCAACTCGCACCATTTCGGCGCGGCCGGCTACTACTCCAAGATCGCGGCGGACCAGGGGTGCGTCGGGTTCGTCACCTCGACGGCGCGCGGCGTCACGGTGGTGCCGACCGGTGGCACGAACCCCGTGCTCGGCACCAATCCGATCTCCATCGCCGCGCCGGCGAAGCGCAATAGGCCATTCCTGCTCGACATGGCCACGAGCACCGTCGCGGTCGGCAAGGTCAAGGTCTACAGCTTCTACGAACGCCCCCTGCCGGAAGGCTGGGTGATGGACGGCGAGGGCAAGCCCATGCGCGATGCGGCAGCCGCCTTCGCGCTGCTGCAAGGCAGTCCGGCCGGCGGGCTGACACCGATCGGGGGCACGCGCGATCTCGGCAGTCACAAGGGGTATGGCCTGGGCGTCGTGGCGCAGATCCTGGCGGGGGCGCTGACGGGTGCTTCGTTCTCGCCGCTGCGCAACAAGGACCAGGGCGCGGGCGTGCCCTACAACATCGGGCACTTCTTTCTGGCCATCGATCCGCTGATCTTCCGCGCGGAAGGCGAGTTCGAGGACGATCTCGACGAGGTGATCGACTTCCTGCACGCCCAGCCGGCGGCGGATGCGGCCAAGCCCGTGCTGGTGGCCGGCGATCCGGAGGCGGCAACGCGCGACAAGCGCCTCGTCGAGGGCATCCCGATCCCGCCAGCGCTCTGGGACAAGGTCAAGGACGTGGCCGAGCGAGCCGGCGTGCCGTTCCTGTTCGGCCTTTGATGGCAGCGGTGGCGAGGCGCGCGGACGCGCGCTGTCCGGTTGCGAAAAGTGCGGAAATCGCCAAGGCGACGTGCAGCGCGCGTGCCCCGCAGCGTGCGCTCGCGACCACCTCGCACCCCGCCCGCAAGACCACGGGACGGGGGCTGACCACAGGCTTTTTTGGTGCGACAGCGAATGGCTTGCACGTGATGGTGCAAGCTGCGAACGTGCCGCCGGCTCGGGGCGCGCGAATCAAAAAACATGCGTCGCGGATTATTCGCTTGGGGAAGCGACCATGACCAACGAGGCTACCGCTGCTGTATCGGCTCCTGTTTCGCGCGATCTGGTGGCTGCTCTGTCCAAATATCGGGATCAGGATCCTGTCCGCAGCACGTTCGAGTTGCTCGTCACGGCGGTGCCTCTGGTCGTGCTCTGGATCGGCGCCTGGGCCGCGCTTTCGGTCAGCTTCTGGCTCACCCTGCTGCTGGCCATCCCTGCCTCGGCTTTTCTCTTGCGCATGTTCATGATCCAGCACGACTGCGG
>JAGRKR010000465.1:5213-7887 GCA_020442225.1 Hyphomicrobiaceae bacterium
ACCCTGACGCCCTACGATGCCTGGCGGCATAGCCATGCCGTGCACCACGCGACCTCCGGCAATCTGGACCAGCGTGGAACGGGCGACATCAACACGCTCACCGTCCGCGAGTACCTGGCGCTGCCCCCCTGGCGGCGGCTCGTCTACCGGCTCTATCGCCATCCCGCGGTCATGTTCGGAATCGGTCCGGCCTACCTGTTCCTGCTGCGCAACCGGATTCCCTTGAGCTCGGATCGCCCGGGCGCGCGGTCCTGGATCAGCACGATGGCGACGAACGTCGGCATTGCGCTTTTCATCACGGGCATGATCAAGGCCTTCGGGGTGAATGCGCTGGTGCTCGTGCACCTGCCGATCGTGCTTCTCAGTGCTTCGATAGGCGTCTGGCTGTTCTACGTCCAGCATCAGTACGAGGACACGTATTGGGCGCACGCCAAGCAGTGGCAGCACCACGAGGCCGCCGTGCATGGAAGCTCACACTACGATCTGCCGCCGGTCTTGCGCTGGTTCACCGCCAATATCGGCGTCCATCACGTCCACCACCTGTGCAGTCGCATTCCCTTCTACCGCCTGCAAAAGGTGCTGCGGGAGCATCCGCAGTTGGCCGGCATCGGACGGATGACGATCCGGGACAGCCTGAAGACGGTGAAGCTCAAGCTGTGGGACGAGGATCAGCACAGGCTCGTCTCCTTCAAGGACATCCGGCAGGCGCGCACAGCCTCTGGTGGCTGAACTGAGGCCAGCCGGCAGCCGGCTGTCACTGCACCGGAGCGTGGATCGGGACGGTCGGCGCAGTGCGGCCACCGCCGGTCATGAGACCGATCTCTCCCAAACTCGTGCCGTCCTGCCAGGCCCCTCGCGCCTTACCCCCCGGCGACTGTCGGGGGCTACTCGGCCTTCTGGAAGTAGTGCCAGGTGCCGTCGGCGCCGATGGCGAGGCGCCATGAGGTGTATTTCTTCTTCTCGCGCATGGCCTTCAGCTCGGCGGGGCGCACGAGGCGGTAGGCGTCCACCTCCTGGGCGGGTGTCAACTCCGCGGGGGGCAGCTCGGCGTAGTAGGGCCACACGAAGATGCGGTTGTTCTCGAGGTCGCGGCCGAGCGGCAGCGTCACGTAGCCGCTTTCGAGAATGGTCACCAGCACGGCCAGGATCTCGCGGCCCTCGGCATCGCCGGCAAGCGACTTCAGGAAGGCGATCGGGTCCGCGACCGGCTTGCTCGAAAAAGCCGGGCGAAGCTCGTTCCACTCGATGGCGGTCTTCAACTCGTCGATGCGTCCGCTGCGGGCGGCGGCGAGGATCGCCTCGCGCATCTCCTGCACGGGGACCGGCAGCCCCTCGGTGCCGTGCTTGATGTCGAGCGGCTTGGTGGGCGCGGGTTGTTTCCCCTTCGGCGCCGGTGCGGCCGCTGGCGTTTTTGCCCCGTCCCGCGCAGCAGTTGCTGCGAGGTGGCAATGGACAAGCCCGGCGAGCGCCACTAGGAATACGGAAAGCAGGCGAGTCGTTCGCCGAAGTCCGTCAATTCGTACCATTCGGGGGGCTCTCCTTGCTGCCTCATGCACCGCATGACCGGCGACGGCTGGGTTCAATCTCATTGGATCTCGAGTCCGGCATGTGTGGCGTCAGCGTCCTCGTGCGGGGGAGTGGCTGAACGTCGACCATGGAGCTCATTCCGAACCCCCTCGTCATTCCCGCCGGCTTGATCATCGGCATGCTCGTGTCGGCCCCTGTCGGTCCGGTGAACGTGCTGTGCATCCAGCGCGCGATCCAGCGCGGGTTCTTCGGCGGGGTCGCGGCCGGTCTCGGCGCCGTGCTGGGCGACGGGCTGATCGCCCTGTTCGCCTCGCTCGGTGTCAACGCCATCACGGGCGCAATCAAGTCCTACCGCAATTCCATCCAGTTCGTCGGCGGCGTGGCGCTCATTGCGTTCGGAGCGAAGCTGTATCTGACCGAGCCGCATGTCAACACGTTGACGCCGGACGCGGGTACGGCGACGCTGCGCGACTATATCTGGGAAATCCCGCAGACGTTCTTCCTCACGATCACCAATCCGGGGGCCGTGCTCGGTCTTTTCGCGATCTTCGGTGGCGTCAGCACGTTCGTGGAGGTCGACAGCTACATCGACTCCTTCACCATGGTGGCCTCCATCATGGGCGGCAGCCTGCTCTGGTGGGTCGGGCTCTCGCACGTCATCGGCCGGGTCCGGCACAAGATCGACGAGAGTCGGCTCGCCCACATCAACAGGATCGCGGGTGTCCTGCTGGTGGCATTCGGCCTGCTCATGCTCGGCGAGCTCGGCTGGAAGGCGCTGCGCTGAGGCGCGGCGCTGGCGCTACTGGTAGGTGCGGCTGACCGAGAACTCGCCCGTGCGGACGCGATCGACGAGACCGCGGGCAAGCGTCGCGACGGCGTCCTCGCCATAGCTCGACACGAGATCGGTGAGCGCCGTGTAGAGCGCGGCATAGGCCATCAGCTCCGGCGGGACGCCGTTCTCGGTTCCCTCGTCCCAGGCATCCAGGATGTAGCCGAGAGCGAGCATGCTGGGCTCTTTCGACTTGAGCTCGAGCTCCGATGTCATGGTGTGCTGCCCCTTCCCGTATCCCAAGTCCTCGTGCGGGCGTGCGAACCGCCACGTGTGCCGTTGGCTCCTAACATGCTTTTCGCGGGCTGTTAGGTTTCC
>JAGRKR010000466.1 GCA_020442225.1 Hyphomicrobiaceae bacterium
GTGTTCCTGATCCTCGCCGCCGACACGATCGGCGGCTTCAATCCCGGTCCGTCCGTCTTCCGCATCCCGGCGATCGGCGTGAATCCGGAGCTGGTCGTCGCGTTCGGCCTGTTCACCCTGATGATGACCGGGAATTTCCTGAACTGGACGATCGGCGGCGTCTTCATGCGGTTCGTCGGGATTCTCGCTCGGATCCCGAGCCAGAGGCTGCTGCCCGCCGTCCTGCTGCTGACGCTGACGGCCATCTATGTCCAGCAACCGAAGATGTCGTCGATGTGGCTTGCCGTGGGATTTGGCTTCCTCGGCTACTTCATGCGCAAACTTGGCATGACGCCGTTGCCCTTCGTGATCGCATTCGTTCTCGGCGGTCGGCTCGAGGAGACCTCGCGCCAGGCGTTTTCGGCAACCGGTAGCGACCCGTGGTTCCTGTTCAGTTCACCGATTTGCGTCCTCTTTCTGGTCCTGTCGGTTCTCGTCGTGCTCTACCCATCCTTCGCCAGAAGACGGGCGCGCAAGAGCGCGACCTGAGGATCGATGAGGATCGGTGAGCCGACTATTTCGGCGGCGTCGCCTGCGCGGCCGCTTCGCGTATCTTGATCAGCGCCGACTGGAGCACGGCGCGCTCCTGCTTGTTCAGGACGCTGAGCAGTTCTTCGTGGCGCGTCTGCATGATCGGAACCATGCGATCGAAAATCTCGCGGCCCTTCGCGGTCAGGAGGACCTCGATGACCCGCCGGTCATCACGGGCGCGACGGGTCTCGACCAGCCCGTCCTCCTCCATGGCGCGCAGGGTCCGGCTGATCTGGGCCGGGTCGAGCGATGCCTCCGCGACGATCTCTCCGGCGGTCGTCGCCAGTTCCGCGCCGACGACGAGGATGATGCGCCATTGCGCCAGCGGAATGCCTGCGTTGTCCTTGAGCAGCGCCGCGCCCTGGGCGGCGATAGCGCGGTGGGCGCGGGACACTAGAACCGAAAGGAAATCACTGGGCTTCACCCGGGACACACGCGCGACCTCGTTGCGGATCGATGGATCGAGCTTGTACGAGATTCTCTTTGCGGGCGCAAAGATTGATCTTGGCAATAATTGCAGGGCCAATGATGTGGCGCGGGTGGCGACGGACATTCGTCCGCGGCCGCGGAGCATCGGGCTGGCACCCGATGCGGGCGGATCACATCGTCGAGACCATCCTGTAGCCTGGCGCGTAGGTCAGCTTGACCGTCGTGATGGCGCGGTCGCTGTCCCAGGTCGTGCGCGTGAGGACCAGCGCCGCTTCGTTGGCTTCGGTCCCCAGCAACTCGGCCTGTTGCGGGGAGAGCCTGGCTGCTGCAAAGGCAATGTCGCCGCGGGTGAACGGCGTGTTGCGCAACAGCCATTCATTCGCGCTGATCGTCGCGAAATCGATGTCGAGCACGCCCTTCGCGATGTCCGGATCGATCCAGCGATCCTCGATCACATAGGGCTCGCCGTCGCCGAGATGCACGGCGACGACATGCAGCAGGCGCGCCTTCTCGGTCATCGCCATGGTGGCGCGGATCGAGACGGGCGCCGCCTCGAGAGCGCACGACACGAGGACGTAGCGGTAGCGCAGGTTCCGCTCCTCGATCTCCTGACGGATGATCGGGATCTTGATGGTGGCGTGGCTCACCGGGTGAACCGTGACGCGCGTGCCCATCTTGCGCCGCCGGTCGAGCAGACCGGTATCCGCCAGTGCCTGCAGGGCGCGATTGACTGTGGCGCGGGAGCAGCCGAATTCGCGCGCGAGATCGCTCTCGTTCGGGATCAGGTCGCCGGGCACCCATTCGCGCGCGTGAATCCGGCGCAGGACCTCGTCCTGCACGGCCTGCCAGTTGTTGATGCGAATGCCTGTCAACGCGTTTCCCATGGCAATTGCCGCCGCGGCCGGCCGGCGCCGACTCAGCCATGCCGACCACCGCGGATTGAAAGCGACGATCAGCCCTATAGCAACATGGCGCGGATCGACCGTCGCGCCCCGGCCCTAGGGAGTATCCCTCAGCAGCCGGCCAAGCGAAGCGAGCACTGCCGCCGTATCGGCTGGTGTGCCGATGGTCACCCTGATGGTGCCCTGCGCATCGGGCCAGGGCATGGCCTGCACGAGCAGGCCTTCCGCCGCGAGCGCGTCCGCAAGCCCCTGCGCCGGCAACGGCGCCCTCGCGGTCAGGAAATTCGCCTGACTCGGCAGGACGTCGCATCCGAGCTGCCTGAGCCCCTCGGCCAGTCGTTCGCGCTGCTGGCGGATGGCCGATACGACCTGATCAAGATAATCCGTGTCCTGAAAGGCAGCCAGCGCGCCAGCAGAGGCGATGCGGTTGACGTTGAAGTTTCCGCGGAGCTTCCAGAACGCCTGCGCGATGCCGGCATCGCTGGCGATCACGTATCCGACGCGGATGCCGGCGAGGCAGTAGGCCTTGGAGAAGGTCCGCGTTACCGCCCAGGGGCCGCGTCGCTCGGCGAGCAAGGGCAGCGCATCCGGAAAACCTTCGGCCACGGCGAACTCGTGGTAGGCCTCGTCGACGAGCAGCAGGCAGTTGTCGGGGACTTCACGGATGGCGCGCGCCAGCGCGGCCTCCGACATCGCGCCGCCCGTCGGGTTGTTCGGGGTGCAGACATAGAAGAGGCGCGTCGCGCCGGTGACGGCAGCGAGCATCGCGTCGATGTCGTTGACGCCGTCCGCCTTGACCGGGACGCGGATCACCTTTCCCCGTGCGAGGTCGACTCCCTTGATGCCGGTCGGAAAGGTCGGTGTCGGGAAGACGGCCTCGTCTCCCGGGCCGACGGCGACGGTCGCCGCCATGGTCAGGAGTTCGCCGCTGCCATTGCCGAAGCTGATTCGGTCGGGGCGGATGCCGGCCCGCTCGGCGATCAGCGCGCGCAGCGCCGTGCAGGCGTGGTCCGGATAGCTCTGGATGTCGTCCAGCGCTTCGCGCATCGCCGTCAGCGCCTTGGGCGAGGGCGGCAGGAGGGATTCGTTGAGGTTCAGCCGGCGCTGCGACCGGCTAAGCCGGGCCGCCGGTTCGGGGATTTCGGGCGGGGGCTGAACCGACAACCCCGCAATGGTCTCGACCGGTATCACGGACGCCAATCCCTTTGCGCCTCAGGTGTGCGACCAGTCGTCGGGATTGTCGGAGTCGTTGGGGGAGAGCCCGAGGATGTCGCCGTCCGTGGAGCAGCCGAGGCCGAGCACGGTGCGGTTAGCATAGTTGAAGTACGCGACGACCTGATTGATCTCGAGAATCTGCCCGTCATCGTATCCCGCATCACGCAACTCCTGAACCATCTGCTCGGTGACGTCAGTGGGCGACTTGGTGAGCACACGGGCATATTCCATGGCGAGGATCATCCGCGGCTCGAGGCCGGCGGCGGCCATGTCCCGGGAGACGATCGCGCGGCCGATGGCCACGCGCTGTTCGTCGCCGATGAGCCGCTTCAGTCCGCTCAGGTGGTGATCGACGCAATAGGAGCAGTCGTTCAGCGAGCTGACCCAGACGCCCAGCGTTTCAAGGAACCACTTCGGCACGGTGTTGCGCGAGTGATGCAGCACGTATTTGTACAACGTCATGTGCCCCTCCATCGTATGGGGGCGGAGCGAGTGCATCATCATGATGTTGTCGACGTTGTCGTCCGGTCCCTTGATCCGGTCGTAGAGCTGCTTCAACCGGCCTTCGGCCTCATGATAGGGGACAGTCTCGATCCAGGGCATGGGCGGTCCTCGCTTGGCGTTTCTGTGCGTGTCCGATTTATGGACCGGCCAGCGCGGAAAACACAACCGGGCTTGACAGGTCCAGGTCTTCCACCCGTGATGCCCCGAACCGAGATCCGATCCGAGATACGAACCGAAACCCGCTCATGACATCAGACCTGTTCACCCGCGACTTCAAGGCCGCGCCCTATTGGTGGGACACGCGCGAGGCAGCCGTGCTTCCGTCCGCCGACCTGCCCGAGAAGGCGGACGTGGTGATCGTCGGCTCTGGCTATACCGGCCTGTGCGCCGCGCTTGAAACGGCGGCGGCGGGCCGCAGCACCGTGGTCCTCGACGCCGAGGATGCGCTCGAGCGCCTCGTCCTTCTCGTGGCGGGAGACGCGCAGGCTGTGCTCCTCGATGCGCTCCACGGTCTTCGTGGCGTGCTCGATGCGCACGTCCACCGGGTCGCGCAGGTGCTTCTCGGCCACGCGCCGGATGGGCGGCGGCATCGTGGCGGAGAACAGCACGGTCTG
>JAGRKR010000043.1:0-4899 GCA_020442225.1 Hyphomicrobiaceae bacterium
CCGTGGCCCGAGGTTGCGCGCTCGTTCGCCGATCTGATCCGCGCCGGCAAGATCCGCTACTGGGGCCTGTCCAATCTGAGGGCATGGCAGATCGTCGAGATCTGCCACATCTGCCGCGCCAACGGCTTTCCCGAGCCCGTGGTGCTGCAGCCCTATTACAACCTCATGAACCGCCAGCCGGAGGTCGAGGTGCTGCCTGCCGCCCGCCATCTCGGCCTCGGTGTCGTCCCCTACAGCCCGATCGCCCGCGGCGTGCTGACCGGCAAGTACCGCGTCAACACCACGCCCGAGCCCGGCAGCCGTGCTGCCCGCAAGGATCGCCGCATGATGCAGGCGGAGTGGCGTGACGAGTCGCTCCTGCTCGCCGAGACGCTGAAGGCGCATGCCGAAGCGCGCGGCATCTCGCTCGTCGCCTGGGCCGTCGCCTGGGTACTCAACAACGGCGCGATCTCCGCGACGATCGCCGGGCCGCGCACATTCGCGCAGTGGGAGGCCTACCCCGCGGCCCTCGCCTACGCCTGGACCGCGGAGGACGAGGCACTGGCCAATCGGCTGGTCACGCCCGGCCATCCCTCGACGCCAGGCCACACCGACCCGGCCTATCCCGTGACCGGCCGCTTCCCGCGCGTCGGCTAGAGCGGCGGCGCATCAGCGATTGTACCAGACCAGCGAGAGGCCGCAGCCGTAGAGCAGGACGGCCGCCAGAATCACCTGCGCGACGGGGCTCGCCGGAAACCCGCTCCACAGGCTGTGGGCCGCCGCCGCCGACCAGGCGAGTGTCAACGCGACAGTGACCGGCCGCAACGCCTTCACGCGCAGGGGATGCACCCAGCGCAACGGCACGAACGTCAGCACCACGCACAGCAGGAGGGTGCCATACGTCATCACCGGCCCCGCCGCGAAAGCGAACAGGTAGAAAGCCACGATGTTCCAGACGGCGGGAAAGCCGACGAAGCAGTGGTCGTCCGACTTACTTTCCTGATCCGAGAAGTGATAGAGCGAGGAGAGCAGCATCAGCCCCGCGACCACGAAGCCGGGCCATCCCGTCAGGAATCCCGCCTCCATCAGGGCCAGCACCGGCACGAACACGTACGTCACATAGTCGACGACGAGGTCGAGCCGGTCGCCCGAGAAGCGCGGCAAGACCCGGCTGACGCCGACGAGGCGCGCAAAAAAGCCGTCCACGCCGTCGATGAAGAAGGCGACCCCGAGCCAGACGAAGACGCCGCCCCAGTCCTTGGCCAGCACCGCCTGCATGGCGAGCAGCGCCGCCACTGCGCCGAGCGCGGTGAAGAGGTGCACCGAAGCGGCTGCAATCTTGGCTGCCATGGCCCGTCCGCTGCGCGAATGTCCGCCCTCGGCCATGCCGGCGGGCGCCCTGCCCTGCCACATCGCGCCCAGCGTCACCCGGTCCCGAAAAAACTCTGCCCGCTGCGATCCTGTGCAGCGGGCAGAGGTCCGTCAAGCCCGGCAGCGCTCCGATCAGTACTCGGAGACGTCCGGATTGGTGTCGAAGAACGAGCGCTTCAACTGCTCCATGCGACGCTGCCGGTAGGCATGGTCGATGAGCGTCTTGTAGTTGCGGTCCCACTGCATGCGCATCTTCGCCGACAGCGACAGGCTGCGCATGGCTGCGATGTCGGGATCGAGCGTGCGGCTGCGCCGCGCGTCCATCCACAGGTCCTCACGCTTCCACTCGGGCATGCCCATGTCGCGGATGGCATCCCAGAGGTTGCGCATGGGCGGATCGAGCTCGGACGACGAGATGCCCGTGTAGAGCGAGTCGGAGTAGAGGCTGACGCCTGCCGCCTCCATCTGCGCCTGCTCGATGGCCTTCTGCGCGACCTCCTTTGCCGCGAGTGGAGAGACGGCGGCCGCGCCGAGAAAATTTCGCCTGCTGAGTTTCATGGCCATGCCTCCCTGACGAAGCGTTCACTCGATCTGCGCCGAAGCCCCGCCTCGTGCGTCGAGAAGCCGAGACCTAACCGCTCGCCGGGGCAATGCAACACCCTTACCAATATTTCATCTTCCGAGGCAACCCGCGGACGCCCGCAACAGCCTGACAGGCCTTGAAAATCCGTCCATGTTCCCTATATGTCTGGGATGCCGAAACACGCCCCGAAATCCAGGAAACCGCAGCCCGAGCGGGCCGGCGAGCGTCGTTGTCTGATGTGCGGCCGCCCCTTCCCGAGCGCATGGTGCGGCAACCGCATCTGCAAGAAGTGCAAGGCGACCGCCCGCTGGCAGCAGGGAAGCTGAGCCGCGCCCGTCATCGCGGGGGAGGGCACACCGCACGTGCGCCTACTCCCAGCGATAGTTGAAGCTCACAGAAATGCGCCGCTGGCGCGCCCGGTTGACGGGCACGTCGTGGCGCAACCAGCTTTCCCAGAGCAACACCGTGCCCGGCTGCGGCACGATCGACACGAACGCGCGATTCTCCGGCCGCGCGTCGGGCCGGCGCGGAGGCGCCGCCATCATCTGGCCGAGCCGGGGGTCCTCGAAGCGGATCGCACTCGCGCCTTTGGGCACGGCGACGTAACAGGTTCCGCTGACGACGGAGTTCGGATGAATATGCGCGGCGTGGCTGCCGCCTGGCTCCAGGACGTTGATCCAGAGGCTGTCGAGCACCAATGGCCGCTCACCGAGATCGAGCTCCAGCGCCTGCGCAAAGCGCTTCACGTGAGCATCGAGATGGCGCTGCAGATCGGCAAAGGCCGGCATCCGCCAGGGCAGATCGTTGAGCGAGGCGTACGAGGTATATCCGGGGTAGGCGTTCTCCCGGCTCCAGCGCTGGCCCGCCGTGTCCTCCGCCGCCACGGCTAGGCAGGTCGCGCGAAGATCCGCCAGGAGCCTGACGGAGTTGCGCCCGCCGAGCCGTGCGCGATACACTCGTGTTGCAAATAGTGTCTCGAGTTGAGCCATTGAGACGCGCTTGCCTCCGGTCCGCAGGTCGATTGCCCGTTGCAGCTTTACCCCCGGGCGCGCTGTTTCCGGAAGCCGGTTTTTGCATACATCGTCACCGCCGAGCTCTGGGCAGGAGCCGCCATGTCTGCTGTTGCGACACGCGCCCTCATCCGCCGCTACTTCAGCGCCTTCAACGCGGGACATGCCGAGGGCATGCTCGACTGCCTCACCGGGGACGTCGTCCACGACGTCAACCAGGGCGCGCGCCGGCACGGCAAAGCCGATTTCACCGAGTTCCTCACGCACATGTCGCGCTGCTATCGCGAGCAGCTCACGGACATCTCGCTCATGGTCGCCCATGGCGGCGGCCGCGCGGCCGCGGAATACGTCGTCACCGGAACCTATCTGCTCACGGACTTCGGGCTGCCGCCCGCGCGGGGGCAGACCTACACGCTCCCGGCCGGCACCTTCTTCGAGATCCGCGACGGCCTCATCGCCCGCGTCACCACCTACTACAATCTCAAGCGCTGGATCGCTCTCGTCGAGGGAGAGCAATGAGCATCCGTGTCCTGCCGCTGGCCGGACCCGATCTCGCGCGCGCCCTGCCCGACCTGGCCCGCCTGCGCATCACCGTCTTCCGCGAGTGGCCCTATCTCTACGACGGAACGCTCGACTACGAGGAGACGTACATCCGGCGCTTCGCTGAAGCGCAAGGGGCGATGATCGTTGCCGCCTTGGACGGAGCGCGCGTCGTCGGGGCTGCCACCGCAGCGCCCCTCACCTCGCACACGCCCGCCTTCGCGCCCCTCTTCACCGCTGCCGGGTACGATCCCGCACGCATTTTCTATTTCGGAGAGTCCGTCCTGCTGCCGACCTATCGCGGTCGGGGCCTCGGGCATGCCTTCTTCGACGCCCGCGAGCGCCATGCCGGCGCCAGCGGCGCATTTACCGAGACCGCATTCTGCGGCGTCGTGCGGCCTGACGACCATCCGGCGCGACCCGCCGACTACCGCCCTCTCGACGGCTTCTGGACAAAGCGCGGTTACCGCAAGGTGCCCGGCCTCGTCGGCAGCTATACGTGGCGCGACCTCGGCGCCAGCGAGGCGACGGCCAAGCCCATGCAGTTCTGGGTGCGACCGCTCGCGGCGGCAAGCCCGGACGCCCGCCGCTCTACTTGAGCAGCCAGACGATGTGCACCTGCGCCGACACATCCAGGCTGCCGGCCTCGATCGGCGGCGGCGCGGCTGCAAGGGCGCGCCCGGCAGGCGCCCGGTACGGTGCAACGCCGTGCACCGTCTCGGAGATCGATTGGATCGGACCGAGCGTTACGCCGGCCGCGGCAGCGTAGAGGCGGGCGCGCTCGAGTGCCACGGCCACGGCCTGCCGGCGCGCCTCATCCATGACGGCCTCGCGCCTGGCGATGTCGAAGCCGATGCCCGACACCTGGTTCGCGCCGAGGGTCACGGCCTTGTCGACGACGGCGCCAAGCTCCGCCAGTTTGCGCACCTTCAGGTGCACCGTATTGGAGACACGGTAGCCATGCACCTCCGGCGGGCGGCCGTCACGGTAGGTCTTGTGCACCGGCTGCACGGACAGATTGCTGGTCTGGATGTCCTTGGCCGCGATGCCGGCAGCCTTCAATCCCGCCACGACTTTGGCCATGAGCTCCGAGTTCCGCGATAGCGCTTCGCGCGCGGTCGGAGCCTCGACCACGACGCCGGTCGTGACGTGGGCGATATCCGGCACCACGGACACCCGCCCTTCGGCGCTGACCGTCAGCGTCCGCGGCACATCCTTCTGTTCGGCGCACACGCGATCTGCTCCTCCCATCACGGCGCCGAGCATGACGAGCGCCGTCACTGCCGCGACGCCGCCACTGCGAATTGCCCACATGCGCGTTCCTCCGTTGCAGCCCTGTCCGCTTTGTCCACGAAAATGTGGCCGTATCAGGCACTGGTCCCGGGTTTCGGCGGCCCGGCGCCTCTGCTATAAGGC
>JAGRKR010000043.1:5009-10764 GCA_020442225.1 Hyphomicrobiaceae bacterium
TACGGGCGGGTCCCTTTCAGAATCGGAAAGCAGCGCGTGAGCGAGAGCACCGACCTCATCGACTACTATCGCGAGACCCACGCCCGGCGCGTCTACGGCACCAGCTCGGTCAAGTACGTGCGCTACCTGCGCCCGTGGATTCGCCTGCTCGCGCCCCGCTCGATCCTCGACTACGGCTGCGGCCAGAGCCTGTTCATCGATATGCTGAACCTCGGCCCCGCCGTCGCGCTGCATCGCTACGATCCGGCCATACCGGCCTTCGCGACCCTGCCGCCGGAGCCCGCCGACCTTCTCGTCAACATCGACGTGCTCGAGCACATTCCCGAGGTCAGCCTCGACCCCGTGCTGAACGAGATGCGGACCGCCGCCCGCAATGCCATCCTGGTGATCGACACCGTACCGGCCAAGCACACGTTGCCCGACGGCCGCAATGCCCACGTGAACGTCAAGTCGCCGGAATGGTGGCGCCAGAAGCTCACGAGCGTCTTCGGCCCCGTCGAGCCCATCCAGACCCGACGCAAGACGCGCGCGGCCTTCAAGACGTGGCCGACGACGCCGGCCGAGCAGCGCGCCTATCGCCGCATGCGGCTCGCCGAGGATGCCGCCTACTACGCGCGCCGCCTCGTCGGACGCCACAAGTCGAGCTGGAAGGTCTCGAGCGTCAAGCCCCGGACCACGTCTTCCTGAGCCGGAGCAAACCGACAAGCGTCGCCATCATCGCCACGTAGGCCGCGATGCCGTTGAGCGCCAGTCCCGGCAGCGCATTGAGCACCATCAGATCGTTGCCGCCGGGAATGAGGGTGGCCGCGAACCCCATGATGGCGCCACCGAGCGTCGCCTGCACCCCGCCCCGCCAGTCGGGCCAGCGCAACACGAACCGGCCTCTGAGCGCCGCCGAGGCGATCGCCCCCGCGAACAGCGCGATCGGGCCGACGATGGTTGCCGCCTTCACGGTGGGAGAGGCGCCCATGACCATCTGGCCGAGCTGGCGCATCAGGATCGGATAGGCCCAGGGCTCCCCCGTCGCATAGAGGAGGCCGCCCGCCACGCCGATGATCGTCAGCGCGAACGACGAGCGCCAGCGCGAAGCCGTCAGCACCCTGGCGAACGTCAAGCCGCCGGCGAGCTGCATGCGCAGCACGCGCGCCAGCATCAGGGCCGCCACCGCCGCCGCGACGCCGACGAGCAGGAGACCCGGCAGGCTCGGGGCCGCCAATGGCGAGGCGGCCGCCGGCGCCAGCAGGTGCGCCATGCCGAGGCTGCTCGCCAGCGAGGCACCGAGGCAGATGCCCGGCAACGCCAGCAGGAACGCCAGATCGCCGCCCATCGAGCGCGAGCAGACGCCAAAAATACAGGCGCCGAGCGTGAACGAGCCGAGACCGTAGAGCGCACCGCCGAGCAGGGCGGCAGCCGTGAGCCCGCGGTCGGCGCACAGTTTCCACAGATCGGGCGAGATCCAGGCCAGCGGCACCGTCACGGCGAGCGCCCAGGCGGAGGCGACCGTCAGCCCATAGAGCCGGCTCGCCCGTCCGAGCTCGACGATCTGCCTGGCCGCCAGGAACGAGCAGACGTTGCCCCGCTGCAGCGCGAAGCCCGTCACGAAGGCGAGCGGGAAAAGCACCGTCAGAGCTTGTGCGACTGTCATGGGTGAACCGAGCAGGAGCGGCGGCAGCAAGGCCGTGCTTATAGCAAATTCCCGAGGCTTCCCCTACCCGGATTTGAGGGCGCACGCTCGCGGCTCGCCTCGATCGGCGGCGCACTGGGGCGCCCTGTCGCTACCGGTGCCCGCTTCGCATCGCTAGAGTGTCGGCGACGTCGATGCGCGCGCCACCATTTTCCCGGGCGTCTCATTAGTCGTCCACGCCGCAGGATGCCCTCGCTCGCGCCAGCCCGGAGCCTTTCGCCGACATGTCCGAATTGTCGATCCTGATCCTCTCCGACGGCCGGCCGGGCCATTACCACCTTGCCGATGGCGTGGTCGCGGCGCTGCAACGGATGACCCCCGTCATGTGCGCGCGGATCGAGCTCACCCGCCGCCGCCTCGCCCCCAACGCCCTGCTGGCGGCGCTGCTCGGACGAAGCGCCTACGCCAGTGCGCTGCGGCTGGGCTATGGCCTGACGGCCGCGGAGCTGCCGCCGGCGCGTCTGATCGTCTCGGCCGGCGGGGACACGCTCGCCGCCAACGTCGCCGTCGCTCGCCACCTCGGGGCCGAGAACATCTTCTGCGGGACGCTCCGGCGATTGCCGCCGAGCCAGTTCTCCCTCGTCGTCTCGTCCTACGCGCGTCACGCCGGCCTGCCTCGCCACATCGTCGCGCTCAAGCCGAATGGCATGGACCCGGATACACTCGCCCGCGCGCGCGCCGTGCCTGACGCCTCCCGCCCGCCGCGCCTCGCCGGCCTGCTGGTCGGGGGCAATTCCGGGCTCTTCCGTTACGAGCCCGACGAGTGGGCCGCCCTCGCCGCGTTTATCGAGACGGCTCACACGGCACAGGGTATCCGCTGGATCGTCTCGACCTCGCGGCGCACTCCGCCCGCCGTCGCCGATGCGCTCGCCCGCCTCGCCAGCCGCGCGGACGGCCCGATCGCCGAGCTCATCGACTTCCGTGTGAGCGGCCCGGGCACGCTGCCCTCCCTGCTGGCCAGCGTGGAAGCCGTCCTCTGCACCGAGGATAGCAGCACCATGATCTCGGAGGCGGTCTGCGCCCGCCTTCCCGTCGTCGGCGTCTCGCCCCGCGATCACAGTTTCAAGCCGGAGGAGGCGGAGTACCGGCGCTTCATGCAGGACAGCGCCTGGTGCCGCTTCCTGCCGCTCGCCTCGCTCACCCCGGATCGCTTCTGCGAGGCGTTGCGCCACATCGTCCCCATGCGCGAGAACCATCTCGACCGGCTCGCCGGCATGATCGCGGAGCGCCTGCCCGCCCTGTTCCCAGATCACAACAGTGCGTCCGGCAGCCCCTGAGGCAGGAGGCCGTGGCTCATCCGGGATTGTCGGCGGCTAAGTGCGGCCCTGCCGCCGTCCCAGTTCGGCATGTGCCCGCGCCTGCACGTCCTTGAGCTCGTGCAGGCTGCGCTCGATGTCCGCGCGCTTGCGCTCCAGCCTTTCGATGGCGTCGTCCACCTTCGCCACGAGGTGCTTCAATTGCGCGATCTGGCGGGTATCGGCGTCGTAGAGCGTCAGATACTCCGCGATGTCCTCGAGGCTGAAGCCGAGATTCTTGCCCCGCACCACGAGAATGAGCCGCGCGCGGTCGCGGCGGTCGTAGCGCCGGGAGGCACCGACGCGCTTCGGGGATACCAGCCCCTTCGCCTCGTAGAAGCGGATGGCGCGCGGCGTCAGCTTCAGCTCTTCCGCCAACTCGCGGATCGAGTAGGTGCGGCTGTCCGCGCCATCCTCCACGGCAGCGCTGGTGTCGGCGGACCTCGCTCTTCGGGCGCTCCTCATGGCGGGTTCACTCATGCCTTGCGGCGCGCCTCCTCCTCCTGCTTGAGCTCCTTCTTGGAGAGCTTGCCGATCATGGTCTTCGGCAGCACGTCGCGGAACTCGATCTCCTCGGGCAGCTCGATCTTGGAGAGCTTGGGCTCGAGGTGCCGCATGATGTCGTCGACGGTCGCCGCGGCGCCCGTCTTCAGTTTCACGAACGCCTTGGGGGCTTCACCCCGGTACTCGTTCTTGATGCCGATCACCGTCACTTCCTCCACGGCGGGATGCTCGTAGATCGCCTCCTCGATGCGCCGGGGATAGACGTTGTAGCCGGAGCAGATGATAAGGTCCTTCATGCGGTCGACGATGAAGATGAAGCCGTCGGCGTCCATGTAGCCGACGTCCCCCGTGCGCAGGTAGGGACCGACGAAGACGTTGGCCGTCTCCTCCGCCTTTTTCCAGTAGCCCTTCATCACCTGCGGGCCCTTGATGCAGATCTCGCCGTTCTGCCCGAGCGGCATCACCTTTTCCGGATTCCCCACCTCGCGAATGGAGATGATGGTGGCGGGCAGCGGCAGGCCGATCGAATTCTCTTTAATCGGACCATCGAGGGGGTTGCTCGTCGCTACCGGCGAGGATTCCGACAGACCGTAGCCCTCGACGAGCTTGCAGCCCGTCAGTCCTTCGAAGCCCTTCTTGACCTCGAGAGGGAGGGGCGCGCCGCCGGATAGGCAGAACTTCAGCGAGGAGAGATCAAAGGTCTTCAGTTTGGGATGGTTCATGATGGCGTTGAACAGCGTCGGCACACCCGGCATGACCGTCGGCCGGGTCTTGTCGATGAGCTTCAGGCCTTCGTTGATCTCGAAACGAGGCATCATGACGATCTCGGCCGCCCGCGAGATGCCGAAGTTCATCACCACCGTCATCGCGAAAACGTGAAAGAACGGCAGCACCCCCATGACGCGCTCCGCGCCGTCCTCGAGACCGGGCGCCCAGGAAATCACCTGCATCACGTTGGTGTGCAGATTGGCATGGGTCAGCATGGCACCCTTCGGTGTGCCAGTTGTGCCGCCTGTATACTGCAGGACCGCAACATCCTCGCCCACGTCGATCGCCGGCGGCTGGTAGCGCCCGTCGTTGGCGAGCACATCCGCCTCGAGCACGAGCTTTGACCGTACGGCCGAGGCCTCGGGTCGCGCCCGCTCTTTCGCCTTCACCAAGCGGAAGAGCACGGACTTCACGGTCGGAAGCAGCGCCGGGAAGGAGCAGACGATGGCGCGCTTCAGCACCCCTTGCGAGACGAGGGCCTCGACCTTGCCGAACAGGACCGCCAGGTCCAGCGTCACCATGATCTCGGTTTCGCTGTCCTTCACCTGGAAGGCTAACTCCTCGACGGTATAGAGAGGATTGTAGTTAACGACGGTGCCGCCCGCCTTGAGCGTGGCGTAGAAGTATATGATGAACGTCGGCGAATTCGGCAGGAAGAGCCCGACTTTCACGCCCTTGCCGACCCCGAGCTTCTGCAAGCCTGCCGCTGCCCGATCGACCTGGGCGGAGATCTCCTTATAGGTCTGCCGGCGCCCGAGGAAGCTCGTACAGACTCGATTACCGTGGCGCGCGACCGCCGAATCGAGCAGATCGAAGAGCGGCTTCGGCTCGAAAGTCTGTCCCCAGTCGACGCCTTGCGGATAGCAGGAGAGCCACGGGCGAGGCTCGGCGTTGGTGCTCTCAGTGGCGCGCGTATCCTCACTGGACGACATGCGTACCGCCTCCCCTTCCCTGAGCGGCTTCTCTGAGGGCCGCTCTCATCCCAGTAAGCCCCAAGGTTCCAACGAGCCGAGGGATTTGAGTGCCAGGGTGCAGCAGAGCTGCAACAGTTGAGCACTGGCAGTCTCAAAAGTGTACCACCATATCACGGTTGAGCCTGAACACTTCTACAGCTCGCCGACCTCATGGCTTGGCCCAGATGTTGCTTTCCACCGACCCGTATGGTCCGGGCGAACGCAGCGCAGGTGAGGGTGTGCATGTCTGGACTTGCTGTGGGTTTGCGTATATCTGATGCCTTTGGAGGCGATCTGGCAAGGGGGCGGCCATAGCAGCCTCATGCCCTTGCAGAATCGGCCGGAGAACCTGCAAAGCAGGTTATGGAGAGCGAGATGGACGACGTCGCGACCAAGATCATCGACATTCTGAAGAAGCACATGAAAGAGCCGAAGGACGATATCTCGCTCACTACTGCACTGAGCGATCTGAAGATCGAGTCCCTCGACTTGGCCATGATCGTCTTCGATATCGAGGACACCTTCGGGATCGAGATTCCCTACAACGCCAA
>JAGRKR010000467.1:0-8224 GCA_020442225.1 Hyphomicrobiaceae bacterium
CGACGTGCAGCTTCCTCGTCGACTGCGGCCTGTTCCAGGGCTCGAAAACGTTGAGGGAGCTGAACTACCGGCCCTTCCCTTTCGAGCCCGCGGACATCGACTTCGTGCTCCAGACCCACGCCCACATCGACCACTCAGGACTTCTGCCGCGGCTTTGGAAGTGCGGTTTCCGAGGCCCCGTGCTCATGACGCGCGGCACGCGCGATCTCCTTTCCTTCATGCTGCCCGACAGCGGCCACATCCACGAGATGGACGTCGAGAACCTCAATCGCCGCTCCGTGCGGCGCGGCAAGCCCGAGGTCGAGCCGATCTACACCCGCCAGGACGCCGAGCTCTGTCAGGAGCAGTTCACCACGGTCGAGTATGCGGCCTGGACCGAGGTGTGGGAGGGTGTCAGAGCCCGCTTCTGGAACGCGGGCCACATCCTCGGCTCCGCCTCGATCGAGCTCGAGCTGGCGACGGGCCGGACGGACCAGCGCTTCCTGCGCCTGCTGTTCTCGGGGGACATCGGTCCCGAGCACAAGCTGTTCCAGCCCGATCCGGATGCCCCGGATACGTTCGACTACGTGATCAGTGAGTCGACATACGGTGGGCGTATGCGGACGCGTGCCACACCGGAGGACCGGCGCGCGCGACTGGCCCGCGAAGTCAACGAGGCCCTGCGTGCCGACCGCGTGCTGCTGGTTCCCCTGTTCGCGGTCGAGCGTACCCAGGAGCTGCTTTCCGACCTGACCCGTCTGCAGCAGGCGGGCGCCATTCCGCATGTTCCGATTTTCCTCGATTCCCCACTCGCCATCCGCATCACGGAGGTGTTCCAGCGCCATGCCAGCGAGCTCGAGGAGCTGGATGCCCGTCCATCACTGCTGCGCAACCCCAACGTTCGCTTCACCGAAACCAAGGAAGAGAGCCAGGCGATCGACCGCATTCGTGGCGGCGCCATCATTCTGGCAGCGAGCGGCATGTGCGACGCCGGACGCATCCGCCACCATCTGAAGCGTTGGCTCTGGTCCGAGCGTGCCACTGTCCTGCTCGCGGGCTATCAGGCGCAGGGCACGCTCGGGCGTCTGCTGGCGGATGGCGTAGGGGTCGTCAGGATTCAGGGCGACGAAATCCGTGTGCGCGCTGCGATTCGCCAGACCGACCTCTACTCGGGCCACGCGGACGGACAGGAACTCGTTCGCTGGATCACCGAGCGCCAGCCCATTCGTCGTGCCCTGTTCCTCGTGCACGGCGAGGACGAGGAGATGGACGCGCTGCGCGAGGACCTGATCAAGCGCGGCATCCCGGACGAGCGCGTGATCGCGCCGGTTCTCGACGACGAGATGGAGCTGCTGGCGGATGGTCCTTCGCCACGCCGCCAACCCGTGCCGCGACGCCTTCAGCCCGAGGCGGTCGGCCGCGCGGACTGGCACAACGACCTGGCCCAATTCACCATCGACCTCAGGGCCGCCTTCGAGCAGGCGGCTGACGGCCGCTCGCGTGCCCTCCTGCTGCGCAGACTGCGGCGTGCATTGGCAGGCGGGGAGGACGATGCGGCGGGGTGAGGCCGAACCGGGCCACCTCTTGCGGGGATTTCCCGGACGACACGGGCGGCTTCACCGCAGGGAGGAGTGCGGCACCTGGGAAGCACGCACGTCGAACCGCGAGTTTATCGGACCAGCTTGCGAGAGGAGGATCAGCGTCATCAGACAGAGACGATGATAGTTGCACTCCCACCACAACCAAGAGAGCCACTATCCACTGAGCCAAGAGGTCTAGGTACAACGGCTGCATCAGCCAAATGGTTGAGTGGTCTAACTCTTCTTCTGACGCATCTAATTGGATGATCGGCTGGTCAGGTTCTCTCGAACCTCTCGGCTTTGTCGTTCGTCGTCTCTATCCGAATTATGTTGCGTTCAAGACATATGATGCTTGCGAGGATGAGCAGTTCTGAATGTGCAACCATATTGCCGTGCACAAACTTCAGGCTGCCCTTAGAGCCCTATTGTCGTGACGTGCAGCCGGAAGCTCAATGAGCCAAGGGGGGAGGATTCCAGTCACATGAGCCGTCCTGAAATCCTGCTCTTCTACGATGGCTTCGAGCTGCGGGCGGTCGATGGCTTCTCGCGCGTGGCGCGGGAGCAGGCACGGCGCGCGGCGCGGTTCGTCTATAAGACCGCTCGCCGCGGACAGACGAAAACCGGGTTCTACACCGCCTTCGCCATGCTGCGCACATGTCTGGAGCAGGCCGGATGTCGCGTGAAGGTCAACGACTTCGCAGCCGCGCGCCGTTCTCCCGCCACACCCATCGGCGTTCTCGGCTACAGCTCCGTTCTCGAGAAACTGGATGGATTGCCCAATCCGCGGCTGCTCGGACCGGGACTGTTCTCGTCCCCACTGGAGTGCCCAGACCTCTTCTCTGATCCGCGCAACGTGCTCTACCTGCAAAGCTCCGAGTGGGTCGAGGCTCTCTTCGCGCCCTGGTTCACCAACCGACAGCGCCGGTGGTTTGCCGGTCTTGACCTCGACAGGATTCCGGCGAACGACGGCACCCCCAAGCCCATCGACGTGCTCATCTATGACAAGATCTACTTCGACAGGGACGCCGTCTATGACCGGACCATCGGGAAATTTCGCGACCTGCTCGACCGCCACAACCTGTGTCACACGACCATCCGCTATGGCCAATACTACCGGCCCGACTACCTCCGCAGCCTCCGATCGAGCCGATGCATGGCCTTCTTCTCGCACTCCGAGACCCAGGGCATTGCCTATCAGGAGTGTCTCGCCATGAACGTGCCGGTCTTCGCCTGGGACGAAGGCGTCTGGCCGAACCCGATGGCCCGGCAGATCAGCGATCAGCCGATACCCTCGACGTCTGTTCCCTATTTCGACGAGAGATGCGGCCGGCGTTTCACGATGGCCTCCATGGAGGCGGACTGGGCGCGCTTCCTCGCCATGCTCCCACAGTTTTCGCCACGCCGCTTCGTCAGCAGTGAGCTCTCGGCGGCCAAATCCGCGCGACTCTATCTCCACGCCTATTCCGAGGTCGGCGCCGCGCACCGCCTCGGCGGCGACACCGGCAGTCGCATCGACCAGCGTCCGGCCGGCATCGTCTGAGCAACCACGCCATCCCCAAGCTGATCCATCAGGCGTTCCCAAAGGCGCCCTCCCTATGGCACGATGCCGCTCGACTCATCGAGTCGCGCACGATGGATGCGCCGGGAAGTGATCAGGCCACGGGAGAGACGCAATCGTCCCTCTCGACTGCTGAGAGACGTGGGATGCTTTGGCTGCAGGCAGGGCTGGTGGCGCTCGCCTTCGCGCTCGGGCTGAAGCTCAGGCTCGGAGCCTTGCTGCTGCTTGCGCTCCTGGCGGTGGGCGCAACGGTCGGCGCACAGCGCGCTTACGATTGGTCGTTGCCGCTCACCCTTCTCGTCCTCGTGACGACGCTGACGCTCACGCAGTTGTCCTATCTGGCCGGCGCCTTCTGGGCCACACACCGGCAGCCCCACTCGCGGATGCCGTCGCGCTCGAGCGCACGCGAGTAGGGTCAGAGCGCGCCGTTTACGGCGGCAGCCGGCACTCGCTCCCCACTCACGCCGACTCCTGCGTGCGGAACAGCGCCGGGATGGTGCGCAACAAGATCACGATATCGAGCAGCAGCGAGCGGCGGGCGGCATAGAGGCCATCCAGCGCGACACGCGCCTGATAGCTGAGCGCACTCCGTCCGCTCACCTGCCATAGCCCCGTCAGTCCGGGACGCGCCGCCAGGTAGGCCTCGGCCGCGTCGCCATATCGCCCGAGCTCGTCGGCGGTCACCGGCCGCGGACCGACGCAGCTCATGTCGCCTCTGAGAACGTTGAGCAACTGGGGCAGCTCATCGATGCTTGTCCGGCGCAGGACCAAGCCCAGTCGCGTCACGCGGGGATCGTTGCGCAGCTTGCGTGTCTCCTGCCACTCGGCGGCCAAGGCGGGATCTCTGGCGAGAACCTCCGCGAGGCGGGCCTCTGCGTCGGTGACCATCGTGCGGAACTTGAAGCAGCGGAAGCGGTGACCCTTGCGCCCGACGCGCTCGTGAGCGAACAGCACGGGGCGGCCAAGCGACACCGCGATGAGAAGTGCGGTCGCCAGGAGGATCGGCGCAAGCACGACGAGTGTTGCAGCGGCGACGATGATGTCGAGCACGCGCTTGACGAAGCGCCCGCCGGCATGACCGCGGATCGACAGTGGCGATGGCTTGCCGCGTGGCGCAGCCATCAGCGCTTCGGCCAGACGCAGCCCCTGCCCCGTCAAGACCCACCAGCACAGCAGCGCCGAGGGCATGGCGTAGGGATCGGGCGGCGTGAGGGGCTGGCCGTCGAGTGCACCCCGGCGCGCGCTGCGCTCGGCAATGTCGCGATAGCTGTGCTCCAGGCTCATCAGGCAGATCCTTGCCGCACGCGTACGTTCCCGATGAAACCGGGACAGAGATACCGGCCTCGAGGAAAAGCATCCGCCCCCCCATCCCCACAGACAAGGTTGGCGAAAGACGTAGGAGCCCTCCCAAGGGCTTACCTGCGCACAACGATCGGTCTAGCTTTAGCTGAGCTCCCGGCCGCGGCGGCGGCGTCGGAAACACCGCGGCGGCGCCAAGTGCTTTGCGATGCTGCCGGCGACGTCGCGGGGCTCGTCGCCCTCCACATCGGCGCCCGCCACCAGCACGCGGAGCCGACCGTCGCCCTGCCTGGCGCGCCTTTCCTCCCCCAAATGGAGGCCCCCTATTCTACTCCTGATCCCCAGCGCTCTCGCCGTCCCTCGGCTAGCCATGACCGGGAGACGTGGCCCCCACAGAAGAGAGCGATCTGCTCGATGCTTGAACCGCCGGGATCGCGCACGATTGCGGTCGTCATCGCCGCCATGAACGCGGAGCGAACGATCGGTCGTGCCATAGCGACCGCACTTGCCGCTCCCGAGGTCGGCGAGGTCGTCGTGGTCGACGATGCCTCCAGCGACGGCACCGCTCGCGCGGCGAGCGCGGCCGACGACGGCAGCGGACGTCTCGTCGTGCATCGCCTGACACGCAATGGCGGACCCGCCGCCGCCCGCAACCACGCCATCGCCCGCTCTTCCGCGCCGCTGGTCGGTCTTCTCGATGCCGACGACTATCTCCAGCCCGGCCGCTTCGCGCGTCTCCTCCACAGCGCGCCCGAGGGTTGGGATATGGTCGCCGACGACATCCTCATCGTGCCGGATACCTTGGGCGACGCCTCTGTCGAGACGGTCGCCGACCGCGTGAAGGACGCGCCACTCTGGCTCGATCTCGCCACGTTCGTAAGCGCGAATATTTCGAGGCCCGACCGGCCGCGCGGCGAGCTCGGCTTCGTCAAGCCGCTCCTGAAGCGCGCATTCCTGGAGCGACATGGCCTGCGCTATGACGAGAGACTTCGGCTCGGCGAGGACTATGCCCTCTACGTCTCGGCCCTGGCGAGCGGCGCGCGCTTCGCCCTCGTCGGAGCGTGCGGATACGTAGCCGTCGAGAGAACGAACTCCTTGAGTGGCAGGCACTCCGCCGACGACCTCCAGCGGATCGTCGACTTCGATGCTCGCTGCCTCGCCGGGCTCACAAAGTTGTCGGACGACGAGCGCAACGCGTTGCGGCTGCACCAGGCGGCGACGCACAGGAAGGCGATCCACGCGCGCGTGCTGGAGACCCGGCGGCGTCTAGGCTTCACCTCCGCGCTCGCCGAGCTGTTCCTTCATCCCAAGGCGTGGCGCCACGTTTTGACGGAGACCGCCCGCGACAAGCTCCGGCGGGCAGTCCGGCGCGAGGCGGGCACTCCGGGCGTCCGCCTTCTGCTCGATGGACAGTCTGTGGCGACGCCCGCCGCGTCAAACCCCGCTGGCACGCCATGAACGCTCCGATCGGCCGCGCCCGCGCCGCCTTTCTGCTCGCGTACGGCGACCGGCTGGTCGTCATGCTCCTGACCCTCGCGACCTTGCTCGTGACCGCTCGCCTGCTGTCGCCCAGGGAGTTCGGCATCGCGGTTCTCGGCAACGCGCTGATCGGGCTTGCCGACGTTCTCCGCGACTTCGGTGGTAGCGCCTTCGTGGTGCAGACATCGGAGGCGAGCCGGGATCGACTGCGCACGGTATTCACCGTCACCTTCGCTCTGACCGCCATCATGGCAGGCGGGATCTGGCTGGCGTCCTCCCCGGCCGAGGCCTTCCTCGGCGCCGACGGCGTCGGCAGCGTCGTCAGGCTGGGCGCCTTGACGATGCTCATTGGACCCTTCACGACGCCGGTCTTCTCGCTGCTGCGGCGCGAGCTCGACTTTGCGACCGTCGCCCGCATCAGCATCGCAACATCCGTCGTGAGTTCTCTCGCCACGATCAGCTTCGCGCTGGCGGGGTTCAGCTACATGAGCTTTGCCTGGGCGAACCTCCTGGCCGCCGGCTTCAGCCTGATCCTTTGCCTCTATGTACGGCCGATGCCCGGGCTCTATCGTCCCTGCCTCACGGAGTGGCGCGTGGTCGGCGCCTACGGCATCTACGAGAGCGCGCGCAGCGTGCTGTTCTATCTGCTCGACGCCGCGCCCCACTTGGCTCTCGGACGCTTTCAGGGGGCGGAGGTCGTCGGCTTCTTTCAGCGCGCCCAGACCGTGGCCCGGCTGACTGAGCGGATCCTGCTCGCAGGCGTCTCACCGGCGCTGCTTCCGGTGCTCTCAGAACAGGCGCGGGCCGGGCGCAATCTCAAAACCGCCTACCTCACGGGCATCGCGCACGTCACCGTCCTCATATGGCCGAGTCTCCTCGTCGTAATCGTCCTCGCCGATCCTCTCGTGCGTCTGCTCCTCGGCAGTCAATGGCTGGAGACGGTTCCCCTCGTGCGCATTCTCGCCGGTGCATACTTCCTGTGGTTCAACATGAACCTGACCAACCCACTGCTCATCTCGCTCGGCGCGATCCGTGACACCTTCAAGCTCGCGCTTTTCACCGTGCCTGTCTGCATCCTGATCCAGACCTTCGCCGCTCGAAGCGGAGCCGAGGCGCTGGCCTGGAGTGCTTATGCGACGGTTTCGATCTTCGTCGTCACGTCACTCCTGATCGTACATCGCCATGTCGGGCTGTCGCTGCGCGAACTCGGCGAGAGCCTGTGGCGCAGCCTCGTCATCGCGCTGATGACCGCAGCAGGTCCCGCGCTGATCGTGCACTTCGTCTCAGGCGCGGTGCCCTTTGGAATTCCCCTCCTCGCTCTATGTCTCGGATTGGCGGCTGCCGGTTGGCTGACGGGGCTGACGCTGACGCGCCATCCTCTCCTGGGCTTCATCATTCAGGCGCTCGATCGGCAGAGCCATCGCGTCATCGCGAGCTCCGTTTTGCGTCGCTTCGAACGGCGAGAGCGGCACTCGAGGGAGTGATGAGCATCGCGCGGCACCGCTCGTGGCTGAGCAGCGCTGAATTCCTCTTCGCAACTGGAGATCGTCATGAAGGTCAGCGTCATCATACCTACCCGTGATCGCATGAACTTCCTGCGACAGGCACTCGACTCCGTTCTCGGTCAGACCTACAGGAATTTCGAGATCATCGTCATCGACAACGGATCGGTCGATGGCACACCAGAGCTTCTGCGCTCGCTCCGCCACTGCCTGACTGCGGATCGCGAGGAGGCAGGTGGCAAGTCGCGAGCCCTGAACCGCGCCATGCAGCACGTCAGCGGTGAAGCCGTCCTGGTGCTCGACGACGACGACCTAATCCCCGCCGACTCGCTCGCAAACCATGTCGCCGCGCTCGACGCATCTCCCGAGGCGGGATTCTCATACGGACGGTTCGTCAGGTTCGAAGGGGGCGGAAGCGAGATTATGCGCGGCGTCTGGAACCATGAGCAGATGGAGGCCGTACCGAGCGACGACCCCCGCCGCACCGTCATCAAGCTGATGGAGCATTGCTTCCTTCCGCACCCGACATGGATGGCGCGCAGGGGAGCGCTCGAACATGCCGGTCCTTACGACGTGGAGCGGCTTCGCAGCCAGGACTACGACATGGTGCTGCGCCTCGCCCGTCAATCGGACGGTGTATTCGTCGACGCCGTCACGCTCCTGCAGAGACAGCATGCACAAGCAAGGGTCGGCGCCGTTCAATCCGTCGGCAGCAATGATGTCGCGCGTGCATGGTCTCACCACGACCGCATCATCTTCGAGACACTGGCGCGAACGTGGAGCCTCGATGACTTCAGACCGTTCGCCACGCCATTGCGAGACGATCG
>JAGRKR010000467.1:8384-10766 GCA_020442225.1 Hyphomicrobiaceae bacterium
CACGGCAGATCGCCCCGGAACTCCTTGGGACCACAGAGCTGGCGCGTAATGTCTCGCGAGAGCTGCGGAAACTCGACTGGCCCCACGCCATTGCGCGCGACATCGCGCAAGGAGCGCGTTGGCAGATCCGGCGCGCCCTGCTTCGCGGCGAGTTCAGGTTTGCAATGGCGGCGACCCGCTTCCTTACCGCATCGTTCGGGGCGTCACCGACACTTTTTGGGGTTTCGGCACGGCACTCGCACCCCTCGCTGACCAACCCGTTCCCGGACGCCCCGCCCCTTGCCTGTCACCACCCTGGCGCCTGAAGTCCAAACGCGGGACGCCGTTCTGGCCTCCCACGCTTCGGCGGCTCCAGGTGAGCCGCGCGCGTCACACCCACCAATCGACCCTGCGCTCAAGGCAAACCGTCACGACCGGCTCCTGGCACGAGGCCCTTGTGCTACGCCCCCGCCGCCGAAGCGAGCAAGGGCCAGCGCCGCAGAAATCGCAGGAGCAGCCTGCCCTTCTCGCGTGCGCCGATCCTGTTTTCACGCGCGACCGCACGGCCGAACGGCGTCTTCGAAAGATAGTACCAGTAGAGCCAGGAGTACGGGTTGTAGGTGTCGCGCAGCCAGGGCTTGTGCTCGGTCGTGAAGTGGACGATGGCCGGTCTCGTACCCAGATCGAACGGCTCCGGCACGTAATTTGGCATGCCCGGCATCACCATGTTGCGCTGTGCGTTCCATGCCGGGTCGAGCTTCTTCCAGCGCTTCCAGAAGACGTAGTTGAGTGCATCCTGATCCGGAAACCCCAGTTCGCCCCTCTGCGCCTCGGCGAAGGCGAGCGCGCCTGCGAACAGCGGCGCCGTCTCCGGATGGCTGAGATCAATCACCAGAACACCCGAGTTGAAGTACCCTCCAGGCTCGCGCTCGAGCCCCCATCGTGCTGCGAACGGGACGGCGTCGACACCGGCATCATAGATCGCGCCGATCGGCAGCCCGTCGAGATCCGCCGAGAAGAGGCGGCGAATGTCGGCGGCAAGGATCACGTCGCTGTCGAGATAGACGACGCGCCGGGCTTCGACAGGCGCTACTATCGGCAGTGCGAGGCGGAAGAAGATCGCGGGGTTTTCGAAGTGCGCCCGACCGCGAAGTGACAAGAGGCGCCTGTCGTCCACGCCGACCCAGCGGAAGGGCGCGCGTGGGGCACAGGCTTCGATCTTTGCCTGGGTCGCGGCAGTGACGCCCGTGTGCAGGACGAGAAACTCGAGCGGCGCCTTCGTCCAGGCGACCATCGAGGCGATCGTCGCCCCGAGGTGTGGCGCGTAAGACTGATCAAGGCCAAACGATACGAGGATGCGATCGTCCATCACGTTTCCTCCACCGTTCCATGCCTCACGCGCGCCCCGTTCACGGTCATGACGCGACCTTACCGCCGGAAGGAAGTGACGCGAGCAGCCGTTCTGCATCGATCAAGCGTCCCCGCGCATGTCACGCCCCGAGAATCCCATCGCCCGCTTGAGGAACGCCACTCCAATTCCGACGACGCATCCGAACACCAGCGCGAGGATCAATGCGCGCCCGCTGCGCGGATGGCTCTTCACGCCGATCTCCGCGCGGTTGATGACGCGGGCCGCCACGGCGGGATGCGACTGGCGCTGGTCCGACTGGGCATAGGCCCTCAGATAGCTTTCGTAGATCGTGCGGAACGCCAGCGCGCGCGTCTCCAACTCTTCGAGTGTCGGCTCCTTTCCTGCTGCGCCTTTCGGCCTTGCAGTCGGCACGTCGGCACCCGCCCCCTGCTGTCGGCCGGGGATACGGTAGTCCCGTCGGGCACGGAACTCCTGCACCTGGCGTGCGGCCGCGTTCATCCGGCTGCGCAAGTCCTCGATCCGATCCTCGAGCCAGCGTGTCGCTTCCGTGATTGCGGCCTTTCGGGTCTCGATCTGATCCTCGACGTAGGCGTCGGCGAACGCATTGGCGTAAAGCGCGGCCTGCGTGGGACTGATCGAGCGGAACGTGATCTCGATCGCGTGGGAGAGGCCGATGCGCCGCACCTCGAGCCCCTCCAGTAACTGCCACTTGGCAATCCCCAGTCGCGCGGCTTCGGGCGCCTTGCCGCCTGCGCCGGACGTCAGCAGTCGAAGCCATCTGGTCAGAAGCCACTCGTTGATCCTGAAGCTCAGCGTTACGTCGTCCTGGATGCGGTGATGGCGGGCGATGATGTTCCGCAGCCTCTGCGAGCGAAGCACCACGAGCTGGCTTTCGAGCTGCGGCGTATCGAGGGTCAGGGCCGATTCCGGGCTCGTCCCGATCGAGTGGACGGGGACGCGCGGGTCGATCAGAACGACGGCATCTGCGGTGTAGAGCCGGGGCGCAACCATGACATAGGCCACGCCGACGG
>JAGRKR010000467.1:10875-15558 GCA_020442225.1 Hyphomicrobiaceae bacterium
TCGGATGCAAGATCGGCTGGCGTACGCTCAAGCATGCGCGTCTCCTCGCCCGGGCGCTGGCGAACTGAGACAGCTCGCGACATGCTTCGCCAGCGTCTCGTCCCAGGGCGACGGGCTGAGGCTCGCATCGCGCCAGTCCGAGCGCAGGCGAACGAGACGCGCGCGCCCCGTCGCGATGGCCTTACGGCTCGCGCGCCTCGCATCTCCGATCGCCCGGGCATGCGCCCGCACGATTGAGCGGATCATCTCCGCATCGGCGTCCGCGCCGTCGCCTGCCGCCTCGTCCACAAGCTCACGCAAGGTGCTCGCGATGACCGCCGGCAGCAACGCTGCACCGTGGCGCTCGAGCGAGCCGAGCCAGGCGGCAAGACTCAGAAGCTCGTGCAGGTGGCGGTGGTCCGGATAGGCATAGCCACCGTTGATGCAGGCGTGCAGAGAGGCGGTGAACACCTGCGGCAGGCTGGCCGCGCCGGCGCGCGTATCGCCGCGCGCTGCCGCCAGCATGCGCTCCATGGCGACGAGTGCGCAGATCTCGTAGACGAGGGCAGCCTTCGCGGTTCCCCCGCCCCCGCCGCAGGAGGGAACGGACGCAGCGCCGGCAGGGCGCACATGGGGGAGTTGCCCCAGCGCCGCACGCGGTGTTCCGGGCGAGGCGACGCCGCAGCGCCGCAGGAGGCCGGCGGCCGCATGGGCATCCGCCCAGCCGGTCTCGACGAGACGGCTCATCAGGGCACGCGCCTTACGTTCGACAGCAGCCTCCACGACCTCGACGAGGCCACGCGAGCGACGCGACGGCGCCGCGGTCTGATTGAGCAGGGACGGAATGAGAAAAACCAGCTCGTCCTCCGAGATGTCGTCCCAGCCGCAGCGATACCAGAGCGTGGCCGCGCCCACGTTGGCGAAGCCGTCGCCCCACGGCCGCGCGCCGCGCCGCTCCAGCCCGAGGAACGCGCGAAAGCCGCCGACGAGCGTCGGGCGTGCAAACGCTTGGGATACGTTCGTGTGATCTCGCATTCCTTCTCCTTCGCCAGGCGCGGCGGCCGAAGGCAAGGTCATGCTAGGCAGTGGGCCTGCCCACCGAAACGTCATCAAAGGTCGTAACGCGATACCACCACCGATGCTTTGAGGGTGGCCTCCCGCCAGCGCTAAGTTGGGCGAGATCGAACGCAACGATCGCAGGGCGCGCACAGGCCGCGCCCGACTGCGAGTCCCCGTCTTGCGGGCATCCCTCGTCTTGCGAGCATCAAGGAGTTCTGCCGCTCATGAAGGTCCTCGTCACCGGTCATCTCGGATACATCGGCACGGTCATGGTTCCCATGCTCGCCCGCGCGGGACATGACGTCGTCGGCATCGACAGCGATCTCTACGAGCGGTGCACCTTCGCGCCGGGCGGCGAGATCCTGCCCGTACCCGGCATCCGCAAGGACACCCGCGACATCACCCCCTCCGACCTCACCGGCATCGAGGCGGTGATCCATCTGGCCGCGCTCTCGAACGATCCTCTCGGCAATCTCAATCCCGACGTGACGTTCGCGGTCAATCACCGTGCAAGCGTCCGGTTGGCGGAGATCGCCAAGGCAGCCGGCGTCAGGCGCTTCCTGTTCGCATCGTCGTGCAGCAACTACGGCCGCGCCGGCGAGGAAATGATCGACGAGACCGGCAAGCTCAACCCCGTCACCGCCTATGGCGAGTCGAAGGTCCTCACCGAGCAGGGCATCGCCCCACTCGCCGACGACAGCTTCACGCCGACCTATCTGCGCCCCGCCACCGCCTACGGCGTCTCGCCGCGACTGCGCTTCGACATCGTGCTCAACAATCTGGTGGCCTGGGCCGTCACGACGAAACGCATCTACCTCAAGTCCGACGGCACGCCCTGGCGGCCGATTGTGCACATCGAGGACATCTCGCGGGCCTTCATCGCCGCGCTCGAGGCGCCGCGCGAGCTCGTGCACAACGAGGCGTTCAACGTCGGCCAGACCGCGCACAACTACCGGATCAGCGATATCGCGGAGATCGTCGCCGACGTCGTTCCGGGGTGCCGGATCGAGATCGCGCCCGATGCCGGGCCGGATACGCGCTCCTACAGGGTGAGCTTCGAGAAGCTGGCGCGCACGCTGCCGGCCTACCAGCCGCAATGGGACGCGCGGCGCGGCGCCGAGCAGGTCTATCGTGTGCTCAAGGATACCGACCTCACGCAGGAGGAGTTCGAGGGACCGCGCTATCAGCGCATCGCCCACATCCGCAAGCTGCTGAGCGAGGGCCGGCTCGACACCGAGCTGAAGCGGGCGCGCGAGACGGTCGGCGCCTGACGGCCGGCAGCGTGATGAGACCCGCAGGCGATGGAGACCTGATGCAGGAGCCCGCCCCATCGCTGTCGCGGTCCGCCGACACCGGCATCGGCGAGGAGTTGTACCGCCTCGCCGCGGAGATCTTCCCGATCTGCCGCAGCATCACCGGCGACGGCGTGCGCCAGACGCTCGACATCCTGCGCCGCCATGCGCCGTTCGAGGTCGTCGAGGTGGCGACGGGCACCCGGGTGCTCGACTGGGACGTTCCGCAGGAATGGACGATCCGGGAGGCCTACATCGCGGACCCCGCAGGCCGACGCATCGTCGATCTCGCGAACCAGACCCTGTCGGTGGTGAGCTACAGCGTGCCGGTGCGCGCCCGCCTGCCCCTCGCCGAGCTCAAGCGGCACGTTCATACCCTGCCGGAGCAGCCCCATCTCGTGCCCTATCGCACCTCGTACTACGCGCCGACGTGGGGGTTCTGCATGTCGCACGCCCAGCTCGAGGGTTTGCCGGATGGCGACTACGAGGTCGTCATCGACAGCGAGCTGAAACCCGGCAGTCTGACCTATGGCGAGCTCTATCTGCCCGGCACAAGCGAGGACGAGGTTCTGGTGACCGCGCACATCTGCCACCCCTCGCTCGCCAACGACAACTGCTCGGGCCTCGCGCTCGCCACCCTGCTGGCCCGCGATCTGGCGGCCCGGCCGCGCCGCCTGAGCACGCGCGTCCTGCTGTCGCCCGGCACCATCGGGCCGATCACCTGGCTCGCCCGCAACCGCGAGCGGGTCGGCCGCATCAGGCATGGCCTCGTCCTGTCGTGTGTCGGCGATGCCGGCGGCCCGACCTACAAGAAGAGCCGGCGCGGCGACGCACTCGTCGATCGGGCGATGGCGCATGTTCTGCGCCACCTCGCGCCGACCGCCGAGATCCTCGACTTCACGCCCTATGGCTATGACGAGCGCCAGTTCTGCTCACCGGGCTTCAACCTGCCGGTCGGCCTGTTCCAGCGCAGCCGCCACGGCTCGTTTGCGGAGTATCACACCTCGGCCGACGATCTCGACTTCATCGCCCCCGAGCCTCTCGCGCAGTCCTACCGCATCGTCCGCGCGACCCTCGACATCATCGAAGGGGATTGCCGACCCCGGAACCTGTCGCCCTACGGTGAGCCGCAGCTCGGGCGGCGCGGGCTCTACTCGAGCGTCGGCGGCGGCAAGACCGCGCCCGATGCCGTCATGGCAATGCTCTGGGTGCTCAATCTGGCCGACGGCCATCACACCCTGCTCGACATGGCCGAGCGAGCGGGCCTCGCATACGCTGCGATCCGCGCGGCAGCACTTCGTCTCGAGGGCGCCGGCCTCCTGGAGCTGGACGCCGACTGACCCCGCGGCCCCCGTCAGGGACGCCTGACGGCCGATCGCTTACGCGACCGAGCGCTGCTCCTCCTTGCCCGACCCCTGATCGGCGGCCTCGGCATTGAGCAGGTCGTTGACGATGTAGGCGACCTCGGTCCGCGTGCGCGCGTTGAGCTTCTTCATGATGTTGCGCACGTGCACTTTGACGGTGCTCTCGCGCATCTTCAGCTCGTGCGCGATGACCTTGTTGAGTTTCCCCTTGCACAGGCCATCGACGACAGCCGCCTGTCTCGCCGTGAAAATGCCGACCAGCGCGTGCGGCGTCGGCTTCGGCAGGCCACCGGCCTTGCGCACCGTGAAGAGGCTGCTCGCCGGCAGATACACGCCACCGGCGCGCACCAGCCTGATGGCCTCGATGGCGACGTCCAGCGGCAGGCTGGTCGGAATGTAGCCGGCCGCACCGCCCTCGATCGTCTGCATGATGAGGTCGAGCTTGTCGTTGTCGCAGAGCACAATGGGGCGAACGCCCGGCGCCCGCGGTGCGATCGCCTTGAGGACGGCGATCATGGTCTCGAGTTTCGGGGATTCCGCAAAGCTCAACAGCACGACGTCCACCGCACCCGCCTTGGCATCGGCCAGCCAATCCTCGGCATCGGCAAAGCCGCGGACGCTCCACCCGGTATGATCGTGGATGCTGGTCAGCAGGCAATCGCGTGCGAGCGGCCTGCGCTCGACGACGGCCAGGGCCAGTTCCGGTGCCGTCGCCCCTCTTTCCGTAGGGACATCGCTCGTGTTGGAAAACTCCCCTTCGCCATGTACTCGCTCAGAGGTAGCCGCCCTTCCGGATGTATTCGTCCGGACAATGATGTTACTTCGTCCGATATCGTCCAAAACATTGTTCGATGTCATGACGTACCCCATATACTCTTTACACAGCCCCAATTCCGTCACATGACAGAACAAACAAGCCAAAAGCGTCCGAGTGCCGCCGATTGATCTTGAGGAGCCAGATGAATTCTTAGCATTATATTTATGATAAG
>JAGRKR010000468.1 GCA_020442225.1 Hyphomicrobiaceae bacterium
GGTCGCCGGCGGCTTCATGGTGATCGAGAACACCGGCAAGAGCAGCGACTTTCTCGTCGGTGGCTCGTTCGTGCGCTCCGGCCGCATCGAGATCCACGAAATGGCCGTCGTCGGCGACATCATGAGGATGCGGGAGCTGCCGCAGGGGCTCGAGATCAAGCCCGGCGCCAAGGTGACGCTGAAGCCCGGTGGCTACCACGTGATGTTCATGGAGCTGAAGGCGCCGCTCAAGGAAGGTGAGGTGGTCGAAGGGACGCTCGTCTTCAAGTCGGCGGGAACGGTGAAGGTGAGCTACCGTGTCGGCGCCATGGGCAAGAAGCCCGGCAGTCATCACGGGAAGCACTGATGGCCGTCTCGAAAGCCAGGCTGGCGGCGGTCGTGACGGCCGCCGCCGTCGTCGTCGCCGTGGCGACACTGCTCGTTCTCGGCACGGGCAACCCGCTGCGCTCGACCGCGAGCTACAAGGCGCTGGTCGGCGGGCCTTTCACGATGACCACCCAGGACGGCAAGCGGCTGAGCGAGCGCGATCTGCTCGGCAAGCCGTTTGCCGTCTTCTTCGGGTTCACGCAGTGCCCCGACGTGTGCCCGACGACCATGCTGGAGGTGGCCAACATGATGACCCGGCTCGGGCCCGATGCGGACAAGATGCGCTTCCTGTTCGTGACGGTCGATCCCGACCGCGATACGCCGGCGCTGCTCAAGAGCTATCTGGCGAGCTTCGACAAGCGGATCATCGGCCTCGTGGGGACGGCGGCGGAGACGGAGCGGATCGTCAAGGCGTACCGGGTCTTCTACGAGAAGGTGCCAACGAAGGCCGGCTACACCATCAATCACACGGCGACGATGTTCCTGATGGACGCGCAGGGGCAGTTCGCCAAGACGATCGCGTTCAAGGAGGACGAGAAGATCAAGCTGAGCAAGCTGAAGGCGCTTATTGCCGGGCGCTGACGTTGCGGCGGGTCATCCCGTTGCGGCGTGCGAGCCATGGCCGTCCTCCGGTTGCTCGGCAAGCTCGATGACGAGGCCGCCAGTCGTCGCCGGGTCCATGAAGACGATGCGGCAGTTGCCGTGCCCGATCATCGGCTCGGGGGTCTGGAAGCGGATGCCCTTGCCCGCCAGCTCGCGCATCGCGGCGTCGATGTCCTCGACCTCGAGGCAGATGTGGAAGAGGCCTTCGCCGCGCTCTGCGATCCACTTGTTCGTGCCGCTGTCGGGCTTCTCCGATTGCAGCAGCTCCAGATACGTCTCGCCGACCGGAAACATGGCGAGCGTCGTTGCGTGGCGCGGCAGATGCTCCTCGTACTCCATGGGGATGCCGAGCTTATTGACGAGCAGATCCTTGACGGTGTCCATGTTCTTCAGGGCGATGGCGATGTGCTCGATACGCTTGATCTTCATCGCGGTGGTCCTCCCGGGGTGGTGTTGGCGTCGGCTGTAGCACCGGCTGAAGCTAGAGTGTGATCGGCCGCGAGGGAAGCGAACCCGTCGTGCCGCTCGCCCGTCCTGTCCCTTGCCGCGGGCGTTCGGTCGCGCCCAGCCGAGACCGATCCGTTTGGCAAATGGCGGTGTGTCCCCCATTATGTCGGTCTCACAGGGTGCGGGCGGACACCAGTCCCCGCCGCACGCAACTCA
>JAGRKR010000469.1 GCA_020442225.1 Hyphomicrobiaceae bacterium
TTCGCCACGGCGGGCGTGCCCCTGCCGGAGACGCCGAGCCAGACGGCTGGCGTCTGACGCACACGGCCCGCCATCGGGCGACACAGGATCGGGGAGCTGCCTCATGATCGCAAAACCGGCTTGGCTGCTGGCAGCCGCGGTGCTTTTCAGCACCATGGCGCCGGCGATCTCCACCGCCCAGGGCACGGAGCCGAAGCCGGTGCGGCTGAAGACCGAGCGAACGGATGTGCTCGTCGAGACCGTCGCCGGACCGCTCGCCCATCCCTGGGGCCTCACCTTCCTGCCCGACGGGCGCATGCTGGTCACCGAGCGGCAAGGCCGGTTGCGGCTGGTCGATCCGAAAGCGGCCTTCAGCAAGCGTCTTTCGACACCGCTCGCCGGATTGCCGCCCATCGCTTCGGTCGGCCAGGGCGGGCTCCTCGATGTCCTCGCCGCCCCCGATTTCGCCACCTCGCGGACGATCTACCTCTCCTTTGCGGAACCGCGCGGGCGGGGCCGCAATGCCACCTCCGTGGCCCGCGCCAGGCTCAAGGCCGACGGCTCGGGGCTCGAGGACGTCGTCGTGATCTTCCGCCAGCTCCCGGCCTACGACGGCAGCCATCATTTCGGCTCTCGGCTCGTGCTCGACCGGACCGGCGCACTGTTCGTCACCACGGGCGACCGCTACAGCCTGCGCGACGAGGCGCAGAACCCGGCCAATCACCTGGGCAAGATCATTCGCATCAAGACCAGCGGCGGCGCTGCCCCCGGCAACCCCGAACTGGCCGGCTGGGCGCCCGAGGTCTGGTCCATCGGCCACCGCAATGTCCAGGGTGCGGCCCTCCATCCCGAGACCGGCGAGCTGTGGACCGCCGAACACGGCGCGAGGGGCGGCGACGAGATCAACATCCCGCGCAAGGGCCGCAACTACGGCTGGCCCGTCATAACCTACGGCCGCGACTACTCCGGCGAGAAAATCGGCATCGGCACCCGCAAGTCCGGCATGGAGCAGCCCATCCATTACTGGGACCCCTCGATCGCACCTTCGGGCATGACCTTCTACACGGGCGACAAGTTCCCCTTCTGGCGCGGCAACGCCTTCGTCGGCGCCCTCGCGGGCCAGCTTCTGGCGCGCCTCGAGCTCAAGGGTGAGAAAGTCGTCAGGGAGGAGCGGATGCTGAAGGGGCTCGAGAGCCGCATTCGTGACGTGCGCCAAGGGCCGGACGGCTACATCTACCTGCTGACCGACGAGCGCCGCGGACGCATCCTCCGGCTCAAACCTGTCGGCGCGGCGCGCTGAGCGCTCAGGCCGGCCGCCCGCCCTTCGACCAGCTCAACGGCCGGCGCCGGCCTGGAGCTTGGCGTCGCCGTAGAGCTTCGCGCACTTCTCGTGCACGAACTTGTTGATCCCGCGGATGATGTCCTTGTGGAAGATGCCGAGTGTGTCCTCGAGCTTGGCGACGGTCCAGATCATGCTCTTCACGTCCGACGGACCGTCGATGCTCTTGACGCGCACCCAGCTCTTGACCGCCTTACCGTTCTTGAACTCGATCTTCGGCGCGGCCCTGACGACGAGGGGCTTCTTCTCGCCCGCACGATGCACGACGCAGTTCACGGAGCGCTCGCCGAACTCGAACTTGTACTTGGGGCTCTGCAGCGCGGCGAGGATCGTGGCGCGCGTCACGCGCACCATCGTGGAGCAGCGCACGTCGCCGAAGTTCCAGGAAATGCGCTTCTTCTTGCCGCCTTCCTTCACCGTCGAGTTGGCCCAGGTCTTCGCCAGATCGCAGGAGAGGTCGGGTCCCTTGGCCTGACGCTTCAAGACGATCTCGCAGAGGCGGCGCTCGCAGGCCTTCAGGACCTTGAGCTCGTCCTTGCCGGGCTCGAGGGCGTGGGCAGGCCCAGCCGCCGCGAGCGCTGCCAGCGTTGCTCCCGTCAGTGCGACGGCGACGATTGCCGTAGCGCGCGAGCGTGCGGTGCGTGTCATGACGCGATCCCCTCGAATTCGTCTCTCCCCAAGCCATTCAACGACGAAACATGGCGGAAATCGAGGGGCTGGCTGCCGATTGTGCGTTCTGCGCCCGTTTTTCGGCGCAGCAGTGCGGCAAATTGCCCAGGCGTGCCCGCCCGCGTTGCCGTGCATTCCGCGAGTGCTGTAGACCCCCAATGGATCGAAATTGCCGTTCGCTCGGCGGGCGGCAATGGCATTTGTTCAGCCGTCATGAGCCGCAGGCTCGAGCTACTACGGGGCAGGAGGGGTCGCGATGAGCATCGACACGTCTGGCGGACATCCGGAGATGGACTACAAGGAGCACGTCCGCACCTACAGCGGGTTCGTCGCGCTCATCAAGTGGAGCACCATCGCCATCGTGCTGCTCATGGCCATTCTGGCCGTGACGATCGTCTAGCCACCGCCCCGACAACGCCGGAAACGGCTCGGGCGCGCGCCGCCATTTCCATCTCTTGAGCCAAGCGGAGCCAGCATGGTCACCATCGCCGTCACACGGGAAGGGGAGGCCGAGCCCCGCGTGGCATTGTCGCCCGAGACGGCCAAGAAGCTGAAGGCCCACGGCTGCACGGTCAAGGTCGAGGCCGGGGCCGGCGGGCGCTCTCACTTTTCCGACGACGCCTACACGGCGGCCGGCGCGGATGTGGTCGCCAGCGCCGCCGAGGCTCTGGCCGGTGCCGATATTCTGCTGCGGGTCCGCCGCCCCTCGGCCGCCGACGTCAAGGCCCTGAAGCCCGGCGCCCTGGTCGTCGCCATGCTCGAGCCCTATGGCGAGCGCGCCGACCTGGAGGCGGTGGCGGCAACCGGCGCCAGCCTGTTCTCGATGGAGTTCATGCCGCGCATCACGCG
>JAGRKR010000470.1:0-291 GCA_020442225.1 Hyphomicrobiaceae bacterium
CCCGTGAGGGAACTGACCGACGAGCTCTGGATCGTCACCCACCGTGATCTACGGCACGCCGGCCGCATGCGCGCATTTCTCGATCTCGTAGGCGATGGCTTGGCGCGCGAGCGCGATCTCATCGCTGGTCGCAAACCGCGCACCTGACGTCGAGCCACGCGCGCACTCAGAGTGGCGCGCTTTCCCGGTAGCGGCCGAAGCTCCTCGTCACGCCCTCGCCAAACAGGATGACTTCGTAGATTTCAGGTGTTCCGCCCTCCATTCCGGGCGAGCCGATCGGCATGCCGGGGA
>JAGRKR010000470.1:404-12107 GCA_020442225.1 Hyphomicrobiaceae bacterium
GCACCGCGAGACGCGCCTTGACCGCTCTCATATCGTCCGTGTCGATGATGGTCGCCGCGAAGCCGTTGCGACGCAGATGCTCCGCCCACAGGTGGCAGCAGCCACAGGTCGGACTGCGAAAGATCTTGGCCACAGGCTGAGCCTCGACGCGCAGGATCCCCGAAGCCATGGCTGTCGCGATCGCCATCAATCCCAGGACCTCCCGCCGCCCATGGCGTTTGACATCATTGTTCATCGCGCTCTCCTTGCATCGTCCGGATAACCGTGTGCTGAACGGGCTCAGCGCAGGGAGCGACCCAGGACGTCCATGAGTTCGCCAACCATGCGTCGCTGCTCGGACGTATTGCCAGCCGCGATGGCATGATCGACACAGTGGGAGATGTGGTCTCTCAGGATCTCCTCCTCGACGCGCCGCAAGGCTGCCCGTACTGCAGAGATCTGCGTGACGATATCGATGCAATAGCGGTCTTCCTCGACCATGCGGGCGAGGCCTCTGACCTGTCCCTCGATGCGGCTTAGCCGCTTGAGGTGCGAATCCTTGACGTCCTTGCTCATGCCTGATCCTTGGCGTACTTGCTCATGCCGGACATAATACCCTGATGGGGTATATCTGTCCAGCACTGCACCCCCTGGGGCATATTTGCCCCGGCAGAGAAATTGGGGCTCCGATGCCTTCACGCAGCTGCAAGGCGCAACGGCCCAACGGCGACAGAGGCCTTCGTGCCAGGCCTTACCACGTGCCCCCTGCCCTCCATGCCGGAGCTCCGACGGCCACGCTCGATCGAGCAACGAGACCGTACATGAACTGAAACTCAACCCGGACCACTCGATGAGGACTGGTCGCAGATCGATACCGTCCGTGGCGGTGCGCCCGAGCAACTCGGCATCTGGGGTCCCACCGACGCGGGCGCAATCGGCAGCCTCTTGCGCTTGTCCGCGACACCAAGTTCAACTATACGATCGATGTTGTGGTCAGGCATGGATGCCAAATGCTCATGAGGCACAAATTGGCGACATGGCGACGGCTGTTTGCCGTCGTTCTCGTGTTGGCTGTGTCTCTCGGCAGCGTAATTGGCGTTGCGGCGCACGCGAGCCACGGGCCGGGTGCTCACGCCCATCACACCTTCCCGGGCGCGGCTCCGGCAAAGGTCGCACGCGGCGGAGATATCGCTGCGCCCCACGAAGCCAGCGCTCACGCAGACCACGACGCTGACCGCGGTCAGACTAAGGATGTCTGCCTCGACATGCTCTGTCACGGCAGCGCCGCTGTTCTCCCTTCGGCCTCCGGCGTCGCATTTCCGACGCGCGTCCTGGTCGTCGTAATGCCGCGCGAGGCGCACAGTGCCAGCCGGATGCCGGCACCGCTGGACAGGCCACCAGCCTCTTTCCGTTCGCTCTGATCGTCCGGGGTGACCCGGTTTCGCTCACAGAAACGGAATACTCATCATGGTGACATTTGCCAGCGCGTTCGCGCGCGTGCGCAAGCATCGAGGCGTCGGCTTCGCGCTTTGCCTTCTGTTGACCGCTCTCATCCCAGCAACATCCGAGGCCGGGCCTGGCCACGATCACGGCCCACCTGCGCCCACGACGGCCGCGCCAGCCTCGCCCCGCGCCACCGCGACCTCGGAGCGCTACCAGTTCGTCGGCATCGTCGAAGGCGAGGTCATGGTCATCTATCTCGACCGCTTCGCCGACAATAGCCCCGTCACGGGGGCGAAGCTCGAGGTGACGATCGGCGACACGGTGGCGAAGGCCGAGCTCCAGAAGAACGGCACCTACGAGGTTACCGCGCCACTGCTGAAGAAGGCGGGCAGTCACGAAGTGCTTGTCAGCATCAGCGAGGGAGAGGTGAGCGACCTTCTCGTGGGCGCTGTGACCATTCCCAATCCTGGGTCATCCAAAGTGGCGCTGGATCATGGGATCTGGGAGCACATCGATCAGCTCTGGCATGACCTGTCGGATCACGTCAAAGCGGGCGGCTGGATCGCTGCTGGCGGCCTGGGGTTTCTCGCAACCGCACTGCTCGTCGCGCGACGGCGTCGAAAGCTCGTCATTCCGCTGATCGTGCTCGCACTTGCCGCAATGGGGACATCGACGGCGTTCGCTGGCCCGGGTCACGATCATGGCCCCGCGCCGAAAGCCGCAGCCAGTGGCAAGGCGCCGCAACGTCTGCCCGATGGCACCGTGTTTCTCCCGAAGCCGACGCAGCGGCTGCTGGCGATCCGCACACGCGTTCTGGAGCCGCAGAGCAGCCGGCGCGCCGTCCGCTTCGTCGGGCGGATCATCGCAAATCCGAACCGCAGCGGCGTCGTCCAGAGCACGATAGCGGGCCGGTATCTGCCGCCGCCCGGAGGGCTCTCACTGATCGGAAGGTCGGTGCAAGCGGGAGATCTCATGGGCAGCGTGGCGCCGTCCTTCATCACCAAAGACGCCTCCGACATGGCGCAGACGCTCGGACAGTTGGAACAGGAGATCGCGCTGGCGCGCGCGAAGCTGGCTCGTCAGGAAAGGCTGCTCGGCAAGAACGTCGTCGCCGAGGCGGCCGTGGAGGAAGTCCGCATCCAACTCGACGGACTCCTGAAGCGTCGCACGAAGCTGCTGGCCGCCAGGGTCCAGCCGGAGGAGATGCGTGCGCCGGTGGACGGGGTCGTCATCGCTGTGCGCGTCGTCGCGGGGCAGGTCGTCTCGCCGACGGACGTGCTTTTCGAGATCATCGATCCCAACAGCCTGATGGTGGAGGCGCTCGTTTTCGATCAGGCCAGCGCCAACCAGATCGTGGATGCGGTGTCCTCGACCAGTGACAACGTGCGCTCGAAATTGCGCTTCGTCGGTCGCAATCGCGCCCTGCAGCAGCAGTATTCCGTGCTGAGATTCGAGGTGCTCGATCCGAGCCCGGCGCTCAACGTCGGCGCGCCTGTGACGATCACCGGTCACACCGGCCCACCCGTCACCGGCATCATTCTTCCGCGAGCCGCCATTGCGCAGGCTCCGAACGGGCAAATGGTCGTATTCCTCCAAAAGGAACCTGAGATCTTCGAGCCGCGCGCCATTCGCTTCGAGCCGTTCGGAACCGGCTCGGTTCTGGTCGCTGCCGGCCTCGAGCACGGCGACAAGATCGTGATCGAGGGCGCGCCCCTTGTTAATCAGGTTCGCTGAAGGGGGGCGGCATGTTCAATAGGATCGTCACTCAAAGCCTGAAGAACAGGCTGTTCGTTGTGGCCGCGTCGCTGATCCTGATTGCTTACGGCAGTTTCGTCCTGCCGCGATTGCCGGTCGACGTGTTCCCGGACCTCAACCGGCCGACCGTCATTCTGATGACGGAGGCGCATGGCCTCGCCCCGCAGGAGGTCGAGCAACTCGTCACCTATCCGGTCGAGACGGCCATGAACGGCATGCCGGGCGCGCTCCGCGTGCGCTCGGTGTCCGGCGTCGGGCTGTCGATCGTCTACATCGAGTTCGGCTGGGAGACGGAGATCTACAGGGCGAGACAGCAGGTCGCCGAGCGGTTGGCGATCGTGCAGGGGCGCCTTCCTCCCGGCGTTCAGCCACAGATGGGACCGATCTCGTCGATCATGGGCGAGATCATGCTGATTGCCGTGACGGGGGAGACGTCGATCTCGCCGATGGAATTGCGCGAGATCGCGGACTTCACCATTCGGCCGCAGTTGCTCACAATTCCCGGCATAGCTCAGATCATCCCGATCGGCGGCGAGGTGCGCCAGTATCGCATTGCCCCGAGCATCCTGATGATGAATCAGCTCCAGATCTCGCCGAAACAGATCGAGCAGGCCGTCCGTCAGTTCGGCGTCAACAGCGGCGGCGGTTTCGTCGATCAGCATGCTCGCGAGTACCTCATCCGGAACATCGGTTTGACAAACCGGCTGGAGGATTTGCGCAACGTCGTGGTGGCCTCGCGCAATGGGAAAAGCATTCTCCTGCGCCAGGTCGCCGACGTCTCGTTCGCTGCACGCCCGAAACGCGGCGAGGCCGGCTACATGGGCAAGTCCGCCGTCATCATCGGCGTGCAGAAGCAGCCGGACGGCGACACTGTTGCCATCACCAAGGCTTTGGAGGCACGCCTAGTCGCCATTCAGAGGACGCTGCCGAAGGGCGTGAAGGCCGACCAGATCCAGTTCCGTCAGGCAACCTTCATCGAGACATCCATTGCCAACGTGAAAAGCGTTCTCCTGGAGGCGGCCGTCGTCGTTACCGTCATCTTGATGCTGTTCCTGCTCAACGTGCGGGCGACGTTGATATCTCTGACGGCGATACCGGTCTCGATCCTGATGACGATCCTGGTCTTCAAGTGGTTCGGCCTCTCCATAAACACGATGACGCTCGGCGGCTTCGCGATCGCCATCGGCGAACTTGTCGACGACGCTGTCGTCGGCATCGAGAACATCCTTCGCCGGCTCAAGGAGAACCGGCAGAGTCCGCATCCCCGTCCCGTTCTCGAGGTCGTGGCGGCAGCCAGTCACGAAGTCCGCTCCGGAATCTTCTACGCGACGCTGATCATCGTGCTGGTCTTCGTGCCGCTGTTCGCGCTGTCGGGCATCGAGGGACGCCTCTTCACGCCGCTCGGCATCGCCTACATCGTGTCAATCCTGGCCTCCCTCGTGACCTCGATCACGCTCACTCCCGTGCTGGCCTACTATTTCCTGACCAGGCCGGGCGCTGCGCACGAGGGCGACAGCTTTGTCGTGCGCAGGCTCAAGGCCGGCAATACCGCACTTCTCGGCTGGACGTTCGCTCACGGCCGCACGGTCGTGACGAGCATTGGCGCATTGGTCGTGCTTGCGGGCGTTGGCGCGGTCATGTTGCCTCGCGCCTTCCTCCCGCCCTTCAACGAAGGGACGCTGCTCGTCAACCTGCAGTTCAATCCCGGCATCTCGCTCGCGGAGTCGAGCCGGCTCGCTCAGATCGCCGAGCGGTTGGTTCTTGAGGTTCCCGAGGTGAAGACGCTCGGTCGCCGTACGGGGCGCGCCGAGATGGACGAGCATGCCGAGGGTGTCCACAACACCGAGATCGACATCGATCTGACGCGATCGGATCGGCCGAAGGAAGCCGTCTACAACGACATAAGAACCAAGCTTCAGGTGCTGCCTGCCTCGGTCGCCATCGGGCAGCCGATCGCGCATCGCCTCGATCACATGTTGTCGGGTGTGCGCGCGCAACTCGCGGTGAAGATCTTCGGGGACGATCTGGACACGCTCCGCACGCTTGCGGCGTTGATCAGAACTCGCCTGCAGTCGGTGCAGGGCCTCGTTGATCTCCAGATCGAGAAGCAAGTCCTCATACCGCAGCTCAAGGTAACGCCCGACTACGAGCGCGCAGCGCTCTACGGCATCACGCCTGCGGCTCTGACGGAAGCCCTGGAGGGCCTCTCGAACGGACGGGAGGTCTCTCAGATCGTCGAGGGCAATCGCCGGTTCGACGTGGTCATGCGTATATCCGATGAAAACCGGTCGACGAGCGGCCTCGCAAGTCTCCTCGTCTCCACGCCCACAGGCTTCGTGCCGTTGGGCATGCTCGCAACCATCGAGGAGAGCGAAGGGCCAAATCAGATCCTGCGCGAAAGTGGTCAACGGCGCATCGTCGTCTCCGCCAACGGCGACGGTGTGCGCGACATGGCGGCGATCGTGGCCGACGTCAGGCGTATCATCTCCGAGACCGAGCTTCCTCGAGGCTATGTCACGTCCCTCGAGGGCACGTTCAAGGCACAGGAGGAGGCGACGCTGGTCATCGGCATTCTGTCGCTCGTGTCTCTCGGCCTGATCTTCATGGTCCTCTACCAGCGTTACCAGTCGTCAGTGCTGGCCGGCATCATCCTGGCCAATATTCCGCTGGCGTTGATCGGCAGCGTCGTGGGACTCTGGCTTGCTGGACAGCCGTTGTCGGTCGCCTCCATGATCGGCTTCATCACGCTTGCCGGAATCACCGCCCGCAACGGCATCCTCAAGATCAGCCACTACATCAACCTGGCCCTCTTCGAGGGTGAAACGTTCGGGCGCGACCTCGTCATCCGGGGCAGTCTCGAGCGTTTGACGCCGGTGATGATGACTGCGCTTGCCGCCGGTCTGGCCCTGGTGCCGTTGCTCTTTGGTGCGGGCGAGCCCGGCCGGGAGATCCTGCATCCCGTCGCGGTCACCATCTTTGGCGGGCTCGTCAGCGCGACGCTGATCGACGCGATTCTCACGCCGCTGATGTTCTTGTGGTTTGGAGAGCGTCCCCTGCAACGCATTCTCGATGCACGCCGAGCCGAAGCGGGAGCCGCCTCTGCCGGCCTGCCCGGCAAGCCGGTGACGGCGGATGCGTTCTGAGGCGCCGTTTCCAAAAGGGGGCAGGTGTTGCGACTACCCACTCCTGCAATTTGCGTTCAACCGAAGGAGAGACGAATGAAACGTATCCTGGTCGCCCTGTGCATGATGATTGCCGCCACCGCCGCTCATGCCAAGAAGGCGGGTCCCAACGGCGGCATGCTCGCTGGCAAGTCCGGTCATGAGATCGAACTCGTCGTGGGCGCTTCTGAGCTGACCATCTACATGATCGACCATGGCAAGGCGCACAGCGTAAAGGGCGTCAAGCTGCGTGCCATCGTACAACAGGGCGGCAAGCAAAAGGTCGTGACATTGACCCAGGTCGGCAATGAGAAACTCGTCGGCAAGCTGGCGGCGCCGCTCGCGAAAGGCGCTATCGTCGTCGTCACGGGCAAGGACGATCACGGCGACGCCTTGTCCGCTCGCTTCACGATCAAATAGACGCTTGCCACAACGCAGGAGCTGGCGACGACAATGGTCGAGACCGGCCCCTGCGGATGTTCTGTCGTTGCCTGGCCAGTGCTGTACGCACCCGAAGCGCTGCCTTCTGCCGCCAGGGTGGCGCTCCGGCACCGCGCGACAGGAGCCGTCGGCCGCTCCGATCTCGCGAATTGCCATTCGCGGTGACCTTGCCCGTTTTGGGTGCTCATTCGGACGTTGGCGCTGTTCGCGATCCGTCGTATGCGCACGCCCCATGCCGGCGAACGCCGACCCGCCGTCCAGGCATGCCAAGTGCAAGCGCTCTGCCGCCCCCACGTTGCGGGCCTGACGGCGATCTCGAGAACGGCCAGGCAGACGATTCCGTCGATGCACGGGCGGAGAGTGTTGCGGCGGCGAGCGCTTGGCATCCGGCTGCATTCAGTAGGATGAAGGCTCGGCTTCATCCTTGACTCGATCAATGAGGGACTCGGGCCTGAACGCATTCTTGATCTATGGCTTCGCCGCCTTGGCGGAGATCGTCGGATGCTACACTTTCTGGGTTTGGCTGCGACAAGGACAGTCGGGTCTCTGGCTGATCCCGGGCATTGCCTGCCTTGCCGTGTTCGCGCTCCTACTCACCCGCATCGATGTAGCTTTTGCCGGCCCCGCCTATGCCGCGTATGGCGGCATTTACATCGTCGCATCATTGCTCTGGCTCGTCGAGGCTAGGCAGCCGGACCGATGGGACTTGCTTGGCGGGACGGTTTGCCTCGCAGGTGCAGCAATAATCGTGCTCGCCCCACGATCAACTTGACGCGCAGCTCCATTCGATCGGCAACGGGCCGCCGACCGTGGCCGAGGCCGCCTCCTCTGCCAGCCTGGCGGTGCCAGCGAAGATTGCCGCCTGAATCAAGCCAAGCAGCATCGGCAGAGCCCGAGGCCGAGGGGGGGAGCAGCGTTCCGCCTCGTCAAGCAGGGCTCTACCTATCGAGGGTGCGCGCCACTCCCGTGTCAATCGGCTCGGTTCAGGCCTCGAACGTCTTGTCGGTGCGAGCGAGCCAGCGCTCGAAGGCGAGGCTCAGGATTTCCAAATCCTTTGCCAATTCGCTCGGGGGTCTCGTTCCAGCCTTGGCCGTCTCGGTGAGATTGAAGTGCTGCAGCTTCCAATTGGCGGCCGCTTCGCGCACCACTCCCTTCATGACCCCCTGGCTCTTCAAGTCACGAATCTTGGTGTCGATACGCTTGCTGAGCTCGGACAGCCTAGCCCTCAGTTCCATGTTCTCGTCCATGCTCATGAGTATCCTCCTTGTTGAGACGTGATCTCCTCACGGCGTTGATGTCTTGGTTCGGGCTCGCGCCCAGGATGCAGTCCGCCAGCCGACCCGATCTGCTGCCGCTAGCCCACGACGGCCGGCACTGCGACAAAGAGCTTGTCCTTGCGGCGTTCAAGCAGGATGAGCGCGCTATTGTGACCGGCCGTCCTGGCGGCGGTCAGGGCTTCGGTCAGATCCTCGGGGTTCATGAGAGCCTTTCCGCCCGCCTTCAGCAGGACGTCACCCCGCTGGAACCCCAGCTCCGCGGCGCGGCCACCCGGTTCCACGCTCATCACGACCAGCCCCTTCCCGCCGGCGCCTTCCACGGCCGACGCAGGGGCAACCGTCAGGCCGAGGTGGGCGACCGCATTCTGGTTGCGGTTGTCGCCGATCGTTGTGCGTCCCGAAGTCTCCTTGAGCCGCCCGAGTTCAAGTTTGATGTCTTGCGGATGTCCCTGTCGGACAATGCCCAGCGTGACCGGCTTTCCCGGGCCGAGCGCTGCGACCCGTTTTGCCAGGTCCCTGGGGCCGGAGAGCCCCTTGCCGTCGAGCATCGTGATCACGTCTCCGGATTTGAGCCCCGCTTTGGCAGCGGGGCCGCCAGCTTGAGGCTCGGCCACGAGCACGCCCTTGGCTGCCGCGAGGCCCAGACTGTCCGCTATCGGCTTTGTCAGCCGCTGGATCTGGACACCGAGCCATCCGCGAATGACGTGCCCATGCTCTTGCAGTTGCGGGACGATAGCGGCAACGGTCCCCGCCGGGATGTCGAAGGCGATGCCGACCGAACCTCCCGATGGCGAATAGATCGCCGTGTTGACGCCGATCACCTCGCCCTTCAGGTTGAAGGTCGGTCCCCCGGAGTTGCCTCGATTGACCGGGGCATCGATTTGAATGAAGTCGTCATAAGGGCCGGAGCCTATGTCGCGCCCCCGCGCAGAGACGATGCCGGCCGTCACGGTGCCGCCGAGACCAAAGGGGTTTCCCATCGCGACCACCCATTCGCCGATCCTCGGTGTTTGCCTCGCGAGCCTGACAAACGGGAAGTCCTTGCGGCCGTCCACTTTCAGCAACGCCAGATCCGTCTTCGGATCGGTGCCGACGACCTTGGCCTGATAGGTGGTGCCGTCGTCCGTCACGATCTCTACCTTGATGGCATGATCGACCACGTGATTATTTGTGATGACGTAGCCATCTGCGCTCACGAAGAAGCCGGAGCCTTGCCCCTGGACGAACTGAGGCGGTGCAGGATTGCGCTGCTGCGGGAGCGCCTGATCACCGAATTCGGGCGCCCCACGGAAGAACTTCTCAAACGGTGTGCCGTTGAAGGGATTGATCCCAGCGAGTGGCATCTGCGCCTCGACAGGCGAGTTTGCCTTGACGCGGACGGAAACAACCGCTGGCTTTACCGCCGCGACCAGATCGCCAAATCCGGGAACGGTTGCAGGGTGTGCGGGCACCCGGGCTGCGGCAGTTTCGGCAGGACTGAAGAGGCGCGAGGCCGCGCTTGCCTGGTGCGTGCCGAAGGTGACGCCGCCCGCCAGCAGTGCGGCGACAGCGGCACTCGCCAGAAGGCTGCGTCTCGCACCGAGCAAGGCCGCGCCAGGCACGCCCTTCTGTGGAAGCGATGACTTAGGCTGCGTGAGGTCGGTCATTTCGTGCTCCTCTCATGCAGATGATGAAGCCGGCCCCTTGCCGGTCGTCACTGCGTCAGGCGCACATTGTCGACAAGTCGACATGACGGGAGCGTTTCCGGAACTATACGCATTCCCAACCCTGGCGGCAGCGATGCGGGCGCTCAGTCCGAAGACCGGGGAAAGTGGATCGCCACCCGGAGCCCCGGAGCGTTGTCCGTCAGCTCGATCGTCGCGCCGTGCAGGTCCGCTACGGCCTTCACGAGGCTGAGGCCTAGGCCGCTGCCTGGGGTCGTGCGACTGCGCTCGAGCCGAAAGAACGGCGCGAGAAGAGCCTTTGTGGCATCGGGCGGCACGCCGGGACCGTTGTCGGCGACTGAGAGTACGATCTCGTCGCTCATGCGTGCGAGGTCGATGGCAATGGTTATGCCGGGCGGAGTGTGCCGCATGGCGTTCTCGATCAGATTGGCGAGCAGCTGCGTCAGGAGCTCGCGATCGCCGCGCACGAGCATCGGCGTCGAAAGATGCGTCTCGACGTACCGGCCACCATCCTGAACCGATGGGGCGTAGGCGTCGGCCACGTCGCGTGTGACCTTCGCAAGGTCTAGTGTCGCGAAAGCGGCGCGCCGCGATCCTGATTCGATCTGCGCAATGCGCAACAGCGCCGAAAAGGTCGTCAGAATATCGTCCGTATCCGCGATGGTTCGCTGCAGGATCGCACGCAACTCCTGCTTGCTCGGGTCGGCCACGACCGCCGCCTCAAGGCGCTGTCGCATGCGCGTCAGGGGCGTCCTCAAATCATGCGCGATATCGGTCGTCACCTGCTGAAGGCTCGACAAGAGCTCGCTGATCCGGTCGAGCATCCCGTTCAAGGTTTCCGCCAGGCGGTCGATCTCGTCGCCGGTGCCGTGCACTGGCATTCGCTCGCGCGTATTCCCGTCCATGATGGCCTGTGCAGCGGAGCTGAACCCGTCGACGCGATCAAGAAAGCGCGCGCTCAGGAAGGCGCCACCGGCTAGCGCGAGGAAGAGCGCTGTCGCGAGAAACCATCCGAAGGTCTCGAAGAGAGCCCTCTCCACGTCCATGATCGAGGATGGGCTCTTGGCAACCGAAAGCTGGTGGCGCCGTCCGATCGGCAGCGTCAGGACGTCGAGCGGTGGCGTAGCCGCCTGCTGCGCATCGACCGTGCTCCACCCGTGCGGCAGCTTGCGCAGGATGTCCGCCGTCCCTGCGACGCGCTTCCCATCGATATCCGCGAGACGATAGTAGAAGCTCTGCAGCGATGGCGCCCGTTCTCGCTCCCGCACCGTCTCTACGAGCCGTGCGAGGCCGCCGCTTTCATATTCGCGGGCCAGCGCCGTCGCTTCCACTTCGATGCGTGCGCGGAACTGCCGGTGGAGTGTGCCGTGCGTGATCCAGAACACCAAGCCGCCGAGGACCAGCACCGAGGCCGCGAAGACCAGTGTGTAGAGGGCAGCGAGCCGAAATGGAGCGCTGCGAACGAGCCTAGTCGGGTGCACTTATCATATATCCAGAGCCACGCACTGTCCTGATCAGCTCGATGTCATAGTTGCGGTCGACCTTGGCGCGCAGCCGGCTGATGTGGGTCTCGACGATATTGGTCTTCGGATCGAAATGGAAATCCCAGACGTGCTCAAGGAGCATGGTCTTGGTGACGAGCCGGCCCGCATTCAGCATGAGGTATTCGAGGAGCGCAAACTCGCGCGGTTGGAGCTCGATGCGCTGCCCCTGGCGCTTCACGGTGCGGCGCAGCCTGTCGAGCTCCAAGTCGCACACCATCAGCAGGGCTTCCGCATCCTGCATGGGTGGACGGCGGGCCAGGGCATTCAGGCGAGCGAGGAGCTCGGAGAACGAAAAGGGCTTGACCAAGTAGTCGTCGCCGCCCGCCTCGAGCCCGGCGACCCTGTCATCGATGCCGCCGATCGCCGTAAGGAAGAGAGCCGGCGTCTTGATGCCGGCGCTACGCAGCATCTTGACGATGGAAAGCCCATCGTTGCTCGG
>JAGRKR010000044.1 GCA_020442225.1 Hyphomicrobiaceae bacterium
ACTTCGGCACCTGCGGCGGCTGCGTCGCACAGCACATGGCGCCTGAGCTCTACGCCCGCTGGAAGCTCGACATCCTCCGGCAGGCCTTCGCTCATCGCGGGATCGCGGTGGAGCCGGAGCCGCTGCGCATCGTGCCGGCGGGCACCCGCCGGCGCGCCGCCTTCTCGATCCGGCGCGGCGAGCACGGTGTCGCGCTCGGCTTCATGGCTCACGACAACGTCACGCTGGTCGATATCGCCGCCTGCCCGGTGCTCGACCCGCGCATCGCGGCGATGCTGCCACGCCTGAAGCGGCTGGCTGGACTGGCACTCGCCGGCGGCAAGGCCGCACGCCTCACCGTCACCGCCACCGCGACCGGGCTCGATCTCGTGCTCGACGGGGTTCGCGCCCCGCCCGACGCCAGCGGCCGTCAGGCGCTCGCAGGTGCGGCGGCGGCGGCCAAGGCAGCCCGCCTCGTGATCGCAGGGGAAGAGATCGTGACGCTGGCCGAGCCGTCGCTCGACGTCGGCGGCTATGCCGTACCCATGCCCCCCGGCGCCTTCTGCCAGGCGTCCGAGATCGCCGAGCGCTGGATGCAGGAGATCGCCGCCGCGGCCGTCGGCAAGGCGCGACAGATCGGTGATCTCTTCGCGGGGCTTGGCACCTTCACGCTGCCGCTGGCGCGCAGCGCGCGCGTGCTCGCCGTCGACTCCGATCAGTCGCTGCTCGATGCGCTCGGGCGGGCGAGCCGCCATGCGCGCGGCCTCAAGCCCATCTCGACGCTGCGACGCGACCTCTTCGGGGACCCGCTGTCCGCCAAGGAGCTCGCCCGCTTCGACGCGGTCGTGATCGATCCACCGCGCGCCGGCGCCAAGGCGCAGATGCCGCCGCTCGCCGCATCAGGCGTGGCGACGATCGTGGCGGTGTCCTGCAATCCGGCGACGCTCGCCCGCGACGTGCACACGCTGCTCGACGGCGGCTACCAAATCGAGCGGCTGGTAGCGATCGACCAGTTCCTTTTCGCCGCCCACGTCGAGGCCATCTGCGTCCTCACGCGCCGGCGCTGATCGGCTCAGCCCGCCAGAAGGCGCGCGACGAGGGCTGGCACGAGCTCCGTCGCCGGGCCGTGGCGTGCCTCGGCGAACCGCGTCGCCCCCTGAGACGGCTCAAGATTGAGCTCGATCGTGTGCGCGCCGGCGGCGTTCGCCTCCTCGACGAAACCGGCGGCCGGGTAGACGTTGCCGCTCGTACCGATGGAGACGAAGAGGTCGCAGGCCGACAAGGCCGCGAAGATGCGGGGCATCTCGTACGGCATCTCGCCGAACCAGACGACATCAGGGCGCATGCCGCCCGCACGCCCGCAGCCCGGACAGGCCGTGTCCATGGTCAAATCCTCCTGCCAGCCGCCGCGCCCGCCGCAGTGCGTGCAGAGCGCCTTCAGCAGCTCGCCGTGCATGTGGAGCAGCCGGCGTGCGCCGGCCGCCTCGTGCAGCGCATCGACGTTCTGGGTGACGATCAGCAGCTCGCCCGCGTGCTCGCGATCGAGACGGGCCAGCGCCTCGTGGGCGGCATTCGGGCGCGCAGCGCGGCAGTCCCGGCGGCGCAGGTTGTAGAACTCGTGCACGCGCGCGGGATCACGGGCGAAAGCTTCCGGTCGCGCCAGCTCCATGAGGTCGTACTTCGTCCACAGACCGCCGCGGTCACGGTAGGTGGCAAGCCCGGATTCGGCCGAAATGCCGGCCCCCGTCAAGACGACGATCCTGCGGTCAGTCACCGGCCCCTCCCCGGGCGGGCACGTTGGCCCGGCCCCGCCATCCCTCTCACGCACTCAGCTCCCGGGACACGCCAGCGCGTCCGCGAGGTCGATGAAGCTTGCCGCCACGACGTCCCACGGCCCGTCGGCCGCGAAGTCCTTCGATTGCAGCGGCCCATACTCGCTCGGCCGCGCCACGAACGCCGTCTTCAGCCCCTGGCGCGCGGCCGCCGCGAGATCGTCGTTATGGGCGGCGACGAGCATGACCTGATCGGGCCGCAGGTTGAGCAGCGCGGCATTGCGCAGATACGCCTCGGGCAGTGGCTTGTAGGCGCGCGCCGTCTCGGCGCCGAGAATCACGTCCCAGGGCAGGCCCGCGGATTTCGCCATGCGCGTCAGCAGACCGATGTTGCCGTTGGAGAGCGTGCCGATGATGTAGCGCTGCTTGAGGCGCGTCAGGCCTTCGACGCTATCGGGCCAGGGCCTCAGGCGATGCCAGGCGCGGTTGAGATGATCGCGATCGCGCTCGCCGAGACCGGAGAGCCCGTGCCTATCCAACAGCCTGTCCAGGCTTTCCCGGTGCAGAACGTCGAGGATGGTCCAGCTTCGCCGCCCGCTGCGCACCTCCTCCATGGCCGGCTGGTAGAGCCCGCGCCACTCATCGGCAATGCGCGTCCAGTCGGCGGCGAGCCCACGCTCCCTGCCGAACCGCTCGAGATCCTGGATGAGGCTCGTGCGCCAGTCGACGACCGTGCCGAACACGTCGAAGAGCAGCGCCTCGACGCCGTCGAGATCGGCCATGCGCTTCCCCCTTCCGCTGCCCGCGGCCGCCGTCATGCCCCCACCTGCGCGCGGTGGCGCAGGACGTGGTCCGCAAGCACCAGGGCCATCATGGCCTCGCCGACGGGCACGGCCCGGATCCCGACGCACGGATCGTGGCGCCCCTTGGTGATGATCTCGGTCTCATTGCCATGCCGATCGATCGTCCGCCGCGTCGCCAGGATCGAGGAAGTCGGCTTGACGGCGAAGCGGCAGACGACGGGCTGGCCGGTCGAGATGCCGCCGAGGATGCCGCCGGCATGGTTCGACAGGAACACCGGCGCGTTACCTGTGCCGCAGCGCATCTCGTCGGCATTCTCCTCGCCGGTCAACGACGCTGCGGCGAAGCCCGCACCGATCTCGACGCCCTTCACGGCGTTGATGCTCATCATCGCCGAGGCCAGATCCTGATCGAGCTTGCCGTACAGCGGCGCCCCCCAGCCGGCCGGCACGCCTTCGGCCACGACCTCGATGACCGCACCGATCGACGAGCCGGCCTTGCGGATGCCGTCGAGATAGTCGGCCCAGCGCGCGGCCGCGGCCGCATCCGGCGCGAAGAAGGGATTGCGATCGACTTCCTGCCAGTCCCAGTTGGCGCGATCGATGGCATGCGGCCCGATCTGCACGAGCGCGCCGCGGATCACCACGCCGGCCAGAACCTTGCGGGCCACGGCGCCGGCGGCGACGCGCATCGCCGTCTCGCGCGCTGAGGAACGCCCGCCGCCGCGGTAGTCACGGATGCCGTACTTGGCGAAGTACGTGAAGTCCGCATGCCCCGGCCGGAACTTGTCCTTGATGTCCCCGTAGTCCTTGGAGCGCTGGTCGACGTTCTCGATGACGAGCGAGATCGGCGTGCCCGTGGTCACCTCGACGCCGTCGGGCTCCGATGCGAAAACACCGGACATGATGCGCACCTGATCGGGCTCGCGACGCTGAGTCGTGAAGCGCGACTGGCCCGGACGCCGCCGATCGAGGTCAAGCTGGATGTCGGCCGCGCTGAGCGGAATGCCTGGAGGGCAGCCGTCGATGACGCAGCCGATCGCCGCACCGTGGCTCTCGCCCCAGGTCGTCACTCTGAACAGGTGTCCGAACGTGTTGTAGCTCATGGTCTCGTCGGGCCTCGGGATAGCTTTGCCGTTTCATTCCAACGTGCCATAGAGCCCCAAACACCGTCCATCACGAATGCAGGCCGCAACCTGCGCGCTGCGGGCAATACGCGTTCTGACTGAATAATTCCAGCGCACGCCGCAAATTTGCCTGCCGATTGCCCCAGGCCTTACCGCGCCAGTCGATGCCGCGACGAACACTTGAATGATACTTATCTTCTACTTGTGTGACAGCCGCGACACTCGACTTTAACCGACCTGCGAAGCTGACAAAGCGTTCATCTATAAGTGATTGCTTAATATAGAAGAAATGGGTACTGTGCGTGCTTGTGGACTGAGCGTGACGAGATGCCATCGCAAGTACCCGCGTTCCGGCCGATCAAAGCGCCAGCGTTCCGCAAGACACCAACGGAGAAACATGCAATGCGCATTATGAAGCTTCTCATGGGCCTGGTTCTGGCCCTTGCCATCGGCACGGCCGTGGCAGTGACCGAGACGAAGGCTGCCACGCTCAGCGGCGTGACCACCAAGACCGACAGCTCGCTCGGCCTGGTCCAGAAGACCCAGGCTGCGAAGAAGGACGAGGCCAAGAAGGCCGCCCCGGCCAAGGCCGCGAAGCCCAAGAAGGCTAAGAAGGCCAAGAAGGGTAAGAAGAAGGCCAAGAAGGCTAAGAAGGGCAAGAAGAAGGCTAAGAAGGCCAAGAAGGGCAAGAAGAAGGCCAAGAAGGCTAAGAAGTCCAAGGCTAAGAAGTCCAAGGCCAAG
>JAGRKR010000471.1 GCA_020442225.1 Hyphomicrobiaceae bacterium
GGCCCGCCCAATGCGCTGGTCGATCTTGCCCGCGGCACCGGCGAGAACCTGTCGCCCGGCATCGTCGGCGCGCAGACGGTCGCCGTCATTCGCGCGCTGCTCGATTCCGCCGACGCCAGCGGTGCGCCGAAACCGGTCTACCGCCCGGAGGGCACGGCATGAGTGGCACCGGCACGGGCATCGAGACGGTTGCCTTCCTGCTCAAGCTGCGGCCCGGCATGGCGGCGGAATACCGCCGCCGGCACGACGAGATCTGGCCCGAGATGAAGGACATGCTGCTCGCCTCGGGCATCCTGCACTACGAGATCTATCTCGACGCCGAAACCAACACGCTGTTCGCCCACATGGTGCGGCGCACCGGGCCGGGTTTCATCGACCGCCACAACAATCCGGTCATGCTGCGCTGGCGCTCACACATGGCCGACGTTCTGGTGATGGACGGCGAACGGCCTGTGTCGCGGCCGCTGGAAAGCATGTTCCGCCTCAAGTCGGACGCGACGCCGGCCGACGGACTGCCTTTTCCCGCGCCAGGCTGAAGGACAGCGGATAGCGCTTCGAGGCGGCGAGGGCGAGCAGGGCCTGCTCGGCGTTGCGCGGCGACGACAATTCGGCGAGCAGCGGGTCCGGCTGGGTTCCGCCGGCGCGCGCCGCGATCTCGAGGCTGCCGGCGGCGAGCAGCGACAGCGCCTGCGTCAGCCGGGCGAGTGTCGCCCTGAGTACCGGCACCGAGACGCTCATGGCGATGGTCGGCTCGTTGCGGTTGTCGCGAATGGTCACGGCGAGACAGAATAGGCCGGGCGTGTATTCCTCGTTGTCGATGCCGAATCCACGCGCCCGCGTCAGTGCCAGTTCGTCGACGAGATCGGGCCATTCGGTGATCGTGTTGGCGGTCATGCGGGGCAGGGCGGCGCCGCGAAAGCGGTGCTCGACCTCGCGGGCCGGCAGTCCGGCAAGCAGCGCCTTGCCGAGGCCCGTGCCGTGCGCCAGCAGCCGCGCCCCGACCTCCGACTGCAGCCTGAGCGGGTGCGTGCTGTCGGCCTTGGCGAGATAGACGTTCTCGATCCCGTCCAGCCGCGAAAGCTGAACCGTTTCGTTCAGTGCCGCGGCGATCCGCTCCATGATGACGCGCGCCTCGCGCACGATGTCGTGCTGGTGCAGATAGGCCTGGCTGCTCTCCCAGATCTTGATGCCGAGCGTGTAGAGGCGCGTGTCCTCGGCGAGATCGACATAGCCGCGCGACGTGACCACCTCGAGCAGTGCGTGCAGGCTGCTCTTGGGGATGCTCATCGCCGTCTGCAGCATGCCGAAGGTCATGCCTTCGCTCTGGCGCCCGAGAATCTCCAGCAGGTCGAGCACCCGTGCCGCCGATTTGACCGTCCTGTCGCTGCCTGCCACGCCGTCCCGTCCCCCCCATGCTCCGCCGCGCTCAGCTTGACGGGTGTCCGCACCGCAATTACTCTAATACGAACAACAGTTCACATATATGAACTATTGCACGCTCGTGCAAGAAAGAGAAGCGCTTCCGACAAAAGGGAGCGCAGGGAGGGAGACCATGCAAGGGAAGTGGACGATCAATCGTCTGGCGTCGGCATCGGCGCTGGTCATCGCCGGCGCGCTGCTCGCCGGCCAGGCGTTCGCGCAGGACATCCCGGACGTTCCGCGCAACCGCACGCTCATCAGCCAGGGCTGGGATTTCTACAACCAGGTTCCGGCGACGGATAACTTCAACCCGTATGCCGGCGTGCTGCTGCATCAGCGCAACAGCCTGCACTACACGGTGAACGAGGTTCTGTTCTACACGAACCACAACACCAACACGATCATCCCCTGGCAGGGCGAGAGCTGGTCCTACAACGCCGACTTCACCGAAGTGACCGTCAAGCTTCGCGCCGGCGTGAAGTGGAGCGATGGCGAGCCCTTCACCGCCGAGGACGTTGCCTTCACCTTCGACATGCTGAAGGCCGCGGCGCCGGATCTGGTGTTCTCATCGGCTATCAAGGAGTGGGTGAAGTCGGCCGAGGTCATCGACCCGCTGACGGTCAAGATCACGCTCTCCAAGCCGGGCCCACGCTGGGCGCAGGACTTCCTGGCGACCGGCCAGGCGACCCGCTTCGTCACCGTTCCGAAGCACATCTGGGAAGGCAAGGACCCGAAGACCTTCGGCGATTTCGATCTCGCCAAGGGCTGGCCGGTCGGCACCGGGCCCTACAAGCTCGTCAAGAGCGACGCCGGCTCGCTGGTCTACGACCTGCGTGACGGCTGGTGGGCAAAGGACGTCGGCCTCGTCAAGGAGATGCCGAAGGTCCAGCGCATCATCTACATCCCGGCGACCGAGCAGGCGATGCCGCAGCTTTTCGCCAGCAACCAGGTCGACCTCGGCCGTTCCATCCAGCCCGGCACCTATGAGGCCATCCGGGCGCAGAACCCGGC
>JAGRKR010000472.1 GCA_020442225.1 Hyphomicrobiaceae bacterium
GCCATCGGCGCCATGGTCGATGCCTCGATCGTCATGGTCGAGAACGCGCACCGCAAGCTCTCGGACCTGCCCGCCGGGGCGAGCGCCGCCGAGCGGCGGGAGACGCTGCTGACCGCGGCCAAGGAGGTCGGGCCGGGCCTCTTCTTCTCGCTCCTGATCATCACGGTCTCGTTCCTGCCTGTGTTCGCGCTGACCGGGCAGAGCTACCGCCTGTTCGCGCCCCTCGCCTACACGAAGACCTATGCCATGGCCTTCGCCGCGCTGCTGTCGGTGACGCTGGTGCCGGTGCTGATGCTCTGGCTCGTGCGCGGTCGCATCCGGCCCGAGATGGCCAATCCGCTGAACCGCATGTTCGTGTGGCTGTACCGGCCCGTGCTGGCGCTGGCCCTCAAATGCCGTTGGCCCGTGGTCGTGCTTGCGATCGGCCTCGTCGGCTCTCTAGCCTGGCCGCTCAGCCGCATCGGCAGCGAGTTCATGCCGGCGCTCTACGAAGGTGAGCTGCTCTATATGCCGACGACGCTACCCGGCGTCTCCATTACGAAATCGAAGGAGATCCTCGCGCAGACCAACCGGCTGATCGCCACTGTGCCCGAGGTCGAGCGGGTCTTCGGCAAGGTCGGCCGCTCCGACACCGCCACCGACAATGCCCCCATTTCCATGATCGAGACTTGGATCAAGCTGAAGCCCAAATCAGACTGGCGCCCCGGCATGACCATCGAGCGGATCACCAACGAGCTCAACAGCCGCACGCGCATGCCCGGCCTCGTCAATTCGTGGGGCTACCCGATCAAGATCCGCATGGACATGATCTCAACCGGCATCCGCACACCCGTCGGCATCAAGATCTCCGGCAACGACCTCAAGGTCATCGACCGCATCGGTCTCGCTGTGGAGGCCGCCGTCAAGGGCGTTCCAGGCACGCGCTCCGCCTTTGCCGATCGCGTGACGGGCGGACGCTATCTCGAGATTCAACCCGATCGCCGCGAGCTTGCCCGCCGCAACATCGACCTCGGCACCTTCCAGTCGGTCATCCAGACCGCGCTCGGCGGCATGAAGCTCGCGGAAAGCGTTCAGGGCCGCGAGCGCTACGCCATCATGCTGCGCTACGACCGCCCGTTCCGCGAGACGCCGGGCCAGCTCGCCGACATCCTCGTGCCGACGCCGGCCGGCCAGCACATCCCGCTAGGCGAGGTGGCACGCATCGCTTTCGTCGACGGCCCACCGATGGTGAAGTCGGAGAACGCGCGCCTTACGGGTTGGGTGTTCGTCGACATCGTCGGCCGCGACATCGGCAGCTACGTCGCCGAGGCGCAGGCCGCGATCCTGGCCAAGGTGGACCTGCCGCCGGGCTATGCCATCGCCTGGTCCGGCCAGTTCGAGCAGATGCTCGAGGCGCGCGAGCGGCTGGCCATCGCCATTCCCGCGGTCGTTGTCGTCATCCTCGTCCTGCTGATGCTGCACTTCGGGCGCCTGGACCGCACGATCATCATCATGAGCTCGCTGCCCTTCGGGCTCGTCGGTGGGCTCTGGGCCGTGCATCTCGCGGGCTACAACATGTCGGTGGCCGTGGCCGTCGGCTTCATCGCGCTCGGCGGCATCGCCGTCGAAACCGCCGTCGTGATGCTGCTCTACATCGACCAGCAGGTGCGCGAGCATCCCCCGCGCACACTCGGCGAGCTGACGGCGGCCGTGACCGCCGGCGCCGTCATGCGCGTGCGGCCGAAGCTCATGACCGTACTGACGATCATCCTGGGCCTCTTGCCCATCTTCGTCACCGACGGTATCGGCTCGGACGTCATGCGGCGCATCGCCCTGCCCATGGTCGGCGGCATGGCCTCGACGACGCTTTTGACCCTCATCGTCATCCCCGTCATCTACCTGATCTGGGAAGGCCGTCGTTTCCGCCGGCCGCAGCCCGGCGGCGACACGCCGCCGCCCCTGGCAACCGCACCAACCCCCGCGGAGTGACAGCTCCACACGACCCCCAGGGCTTCGCCAAAGTGGCGCAGCCGATCAAACCGGAGGAGAACCATGAAGAGACAGGCCCTGATCGCAGCCGCCGCCATCCTCGCCTTCGCCGCCGCGCCAGCGGCCGGGCAGCAGCATGGCGGCAGTCATGCCGACCCGGCCGCGCAGGCCAAACAGCCCGCCGAGGCGAGCGGCGTCGGCGTAATCGAGAAGATCGATGCCGCCGGCGGCAAGATCACCATCACGCACGAGCCGATGCCGGAGCTCGGCTGGCCGAAGATGACCATGGACCTGCCGGTGACCCGTCGCGTCGATCTTTCGACACTGAAGCCCGGCCAGAAGATCGGCTTCAAACTCAAGCAGGGCATGGACAAGCACTACCGCATCATCGCCGTCACGCCGGCCAAGTAGGCTCTCGCGAATCCGTGATCGGCGATCCCGTAGGCAAGCCGATGGCCTGCGGAGTAGTGTGATCCCCGGGCCTTGTATGGCCGGGAGGGGCGCCGGATGCCGGAGCGGATCGACAGGCTGGCCGAGGTATCCGTGGCGCGCGGCTGCGGCTTCGCGGCACTGGCGATCGGGCTCATTTTCGTGGGCGCGCTGCCGGCCGGCATACCGGCAGCACTGACCCTTGCAGGCTTGGGCGCGCTTGCCACGTGCGCCTACCTGATCCTCAAGGCGGGGCTCGCCGAGCGCCGGCCGTACAAGCGCACCGAGGTCTGGTACATGCTCAAGGAGAACGAGCGTCCGGCCCCGGTGCTCGCCCAGCAACTCATCGGCACGTCGCTGCGCGAGGCGTTTCTGCGCTTCGCCCAGCAATCCGCGCTGATCGCCACGGTGATGCTGACCGGCGGCTGGCTCGGCCGCTTGCTGGGCATTTGACGCGCCGCACGGGGCTCGCTACTGCAGCGCAGCAATAAATCTCGTTGACTTTTGCACTGCACAATGAGACAAGGAGCTTCGCTCGTCGAGCGATTTCCGGCGCTCCAGCCGCGTGACGGGGTATTTTGTCTTCGGAACCCATATGTTCCGACGCCACCAGCCCCACCTGTTGAGCACCCAGAAATTCATCATCATCAGGCGCCCAGGACACGCGGGGTGCCTCCCCGACACGGTCGCCTGCTTGCAGCCTGCCGGCGCATGGGCGCGCGTCTCATCATGAAAGCAAAGATACCCTATGAGCTTTACCGACCTCGGTCTTGCCGCTCCGATTCTGAAAGCCCTGCAAGACGAAGGCTACGTCACGCCGACCCCGATTCAGCGCGAGGCGATCCCGTCCGTGCTGGCTGGTTCCGACCTGCTGGGCATCGCCCAGACCGG
>JAGRKR010000473.1 GCA_020442225.1 Hyphomicrobiaceae bacterium
CGGCTCCGGCGATTTCTCGCCGCTCTGGGCGGGGCAGGCGGCAGGGCTCGCCAGGGAATTGGCGGCGGCTGAGCTGACGCGGCGTCTCGCCGAGGACGCGCTCGCATTGCTGGGGCGTCGATAGGCGATTGCTGGGGCGTCGGCAGGCGATCGCGGCAGGCGCTCGGCCCGTGAAGCCGCGGCGCTACTTCTCGCCGGGCGCCTTGTCCCTGGCCTTCTTGCCACCAGCCTCCGGGAACACCCACATCGCCACGATCATGAAGACGGCCGTGCCGAGCACCAGCCAGTAGAGGTCGTCGCGGCCGCTGGTGGACTCCCAGCGCGCGAACAGATAGCCGACCAGGGCCACGATCACCGAGACGACGGCCTTCACGTCATTCGGCATGGCGATTGCTCCCTTGCATAGCCGGTCAATAGTTGCCCATGGGCGCGGCGGCCGCCTCGTCGGGGCGTTTCGGCCGCGACTTCAGGCTCGTCTTGAGGTGGTCGGTATTATAGCCGTTGAACACGTGCCCGAGCAGTCCGCGATCGAGGTCGGATGTGCCGAACAGCCAGTCGGCGATCGGGAAGGTGAGGTTCATGTTCACTTTCATCATCAGCCGGGCATTGTGATGGGCCGTGTGATGCCGGCGGATCGTGTTGACGAACGGCACGGTGCGCACGAACCAGTTCTCGTCCACGTGGCAGCAGAAGTGCATGAACTCGTAGATGAGGTACATGCCCGTCGTCGTGCACATGAAGAGCCAGCCGACGTTCGGCGAGAAGACGTAGGAGAGCACGATGGCGCCTGGGATGGACATCAGAATGAAGACCACGAGGGCATAAGGCGGGAACACCGTGACACGCCAATCCTTGTGGTCTCGGAAGCGCATCTCGTCGTCGGTGAAGAACTGGTGATGATTGAGCGTGTGGCGCTCGTAGATGGCGCGCAACCCCTTGATGTTCACCGGCCGGTGCATGACGTACTTGTGCACGAACCACTCGAAGACGTTGGTGAAGAGGAACGTCACCGGCACGGTCAGCCACTCGAGCCAGCTCACGTTGCCGAGGTGCTGGAGGTAGATGTAGAAGGCCGAAGCGCCCATCGCGTAGATGATGACGATGTGCAGATAGCCGTCGTACCACCCCATGATCCGGGAGCGATATTCCTCGCGAAACGTCTTCTGGCGCTCGCTGATCATTCCCTCGTCCTCCGTCCCGGCTCCGGCCGCAGCGGCAGCCTCAAGCCCTCTCGATCGCCGATATCGCCGCGTCGACCTCGCCACCCGTCAACGTCCAGTCGTTGTCGAGCTCAGCCACGACCTGCTGCATGAAGCGCTCCGACAGTCCGATGGCCCGCGTGATCATCGCCGGCTCGGCGTCGCCCAGATGATCGACAAGAATGGCCAGCGCGAGTTGCTGTGGACTGGCGCCCTCGTAGGTCCACTCGAAGCCCCATTGCGTGAACTGCTTCACATCGTAGCGCGGGTCGAGCGGCTCGCCGTCGACTGTCACGACGAGTCCGTCGATCGTGCGCTTGCCTGCGTAGGTGCTCATCGCTCGTCGGCGGTCCCAGGAGTGCGGCTGCGGCTCGATTGTCCAGGCGCATGCTATGCGCGCCCGCCCCTGCGTGTCAAAGGCGTCCCGGCATCGGACGGACTGGCGGGACGAAGCGCGGACGCGCGCCCTCGTCGTCCTATGCCGCCGCCCATGCATGCGCTAGGATTTCACGCCCTCGACCCGATGGCGTCCCGGCATAGCGCAACTCCGGCTGTTCGGCTGGTCTGGCGCCCTGGACGTCGTGTGCCGCCTCTCAACGCTCCGAGCCCCGTCAGCCCATGCCGAAAGCCAGCGCCCCGACCGCCACCTGGCGCACGCCCGTGCTCCTGCTCATCCTGATGGCGGTGGCGAACCAGATCTCGCATCAGACATGGCACACGCTCGTCAACAACTTCGCCATCAACGCGGTGAGCTTCACCGGTCGTGAAATCGGCATCCTGCAATCGGTCAGAGAGATTCCGGGCTTCCTGTCTTTCGGCGTGGTGTTCGTGCTGCTCTTCATGCGCGAGCAGTCGATCGCCCTGCTGGCCCTGCTCGCACTGGCGGTCGGAACGGCGCTAACGGACTTCTTTCCGACGACCGTCGGCTTTCTCGCCACGACCATGCTGATGTCGATCGGCTTCCATTACTATGAGACGACGGCACAATCCCTGGCCCTGCAATGGCTGCCGAAGCAGAGCGCCGCACGCGCTCTCGGCCGCATCGCCGCCTCGAGCTCGCTCGCGGCCCTTGCGGCCTACGGATTGATCTATCTCACATGGAGTTGGCTGGATCTCGGCTTCACCGGCGTCTACCTGATCGCCGGCGGCATCACCGTGGCGCTTGTCGTCTTCATGAAGCTGGCGTTCCCGTACTTCCCGCAGGAGGTCGCGCAGCGCAAGCAGCTCGTGCTGCGGAGCCGCTACTGGCTCTACTATGCGCTCGTCTTCATTTCAGGCGCGCGGCGGCAGATCTTCATCGTCTTCGCCGGCTTCATGATGGTGGAGAAGTTCGGCTACTCCGTCACCGCAATCACCTCGCTGTTCCTGCTCAACCACGTGATGAACATGATCTTCGCGCCGATCGCCGGGCGGCTCATCACGCGCTTCGGCGAGCGCGCGGCGCTGACGCTGGAGTATGCCGGCCTCGTCGGGGTCTTCACCGCCTACGCCTTCGTCGAGAATGCGACCGTCGCGGCCGTCCTCTACGTCGTCGACCATGCCTTCTTCGCCATGGCCATAGCCTTGAAGACCTATTTCCAGAAGATCGCCGATCCCGCCGACATTGCGCCAACATCGGGCGTGGCCTTCACTATCAGCCACATCGCGGCGGTCTTCCTGCCCTTCGTGCTCGGCATCGTCTGGCTGACCAGCCCCTCGGCGGTCTTCCTGCTCGGAGCCTCGCTGGCCTTCTGCTCGCTCGTCCTGAGCCGCCTCGTGCCACGCCATCCCGAGCCCGGCCGCGAGGTGCTCTGGCGGCCGGCGCTCGCCCGCTCGGCCACCTGAGCCGCGTCGCCGGCTTGCGCTCCGCGCTTCAGCCTCGGCCGACGAACGGCATCTTGGTGGCCATGATCGTCATGAACTGCACGTTGGCGTCGAGCGGCAATCCCGCCATGTACACGACGGCGCTGGCCACATGGGCGACGTCCATGCGCGGCTCGACCATCGTCTCTCCGTGCGCCTGCAGGATGCCCTTGGACATGCGCTCGGTCATCTCCGTCGCAGCGTTGCCGATGTCGATCTGACCGCAGGCGACGTCATATTTCCGGCCGTCGAGCGAAATCGCCTTGGTGAGACCGGTGATGGCATGCTTCGTCGAGGTGTAGGGCGCAGAGTTCGGCCGCGGCGCATGCGCCGAGATCGAGCCGTTATTTATGATGCGTCCTCCCCGCGGCGTCTGATCCTTCATGATCCGCACTGCTTCCTGCGCGCAGAGGAAGGAGCCTGTCAGGTTGGCGTCGACGACCGACTGCCATTGCTCGTAGGTCAGGTCCTCGAAGGGAACCGGCGGCGCGCCGCGGCCGGCATTGTTGAAAAGCACATCGAGCCGGCCGAACTCTTGCCGCACCGCCGCGAAGAGCGCCTTCACCTGGTCCGGCCGCCCGATGTCCGCCGCCACCGCCAGCATGCGGCCGCCGCCCGCCTTGGCGAGCGCTGCCGTCTTGTCGAGCTCCTCCTTGCGCCGCCCGGTCAGCGCGACGTGATAGCCCGCCTCCTGCAACGCCAGCGCCGCGGCCCGGCCGATGCCGCTGCCTGCTCCCGTGACGAGCGCTACCTTGCCCGATGATCCGCTCATGATCGTTCTCCCATACCCGATTGTTCTTCAGCTTCGCGGCCGGCCAGCGCCGCGCTCAGCCCTGCGATGGCCTGCCCGACACCGCCGCGGCCATGCGGCCAACCCAGCGCCCCGAGTGCGACCTCGACCGATGCCAGCATGCCGAGGATCGTCGGCGCGTTGACATGGCCCATGTGGGCGATGCGAAAGGCCTTGCCGCCGAGGTCGCCGATGCCGATTCCGAGCACCACACCCAGGCTGTCGCGGCACAGATCGATCAGCGCTGCGGGGTCGTGGCCATCCGCGACCCGTACCGTGGTGACCGAGTCGGCACGTTCTGCGGCAACGGCGATATTGAAATCGACGACGCCCGCCTCGCTCCAGCGCGCCACCGCGCCCCGCACCGCCGCCGCCAGAAGGCGATGCCGGCGGAACACATTGTCGAGACCTTCGCGGAACAGGAGATCGAGAGCCGCGTTGAGGCCGAACAGCAGGTGCTCCGGCGGCGTGCCGCAATATTTCTGATAATGCAGAGCGCCTTCGCGTGCCGTCCAATCCCAGTAGAGCGTGCGCAGACCGGCGGCGGCGTGTGCCGCCTTCGCGCGCGGTCCGGCCGCAATGAAGGAGAGGCCCGGCGGCGTCATCAACCCCTTCTGCGAGCCGGCCACCGCCACATCGACGCCCCAGGCGTCCATCTCGAACGGCATCGTTGCGAGCGAGGCGATCGTATCCACCATCAGCAGCGCGCCGTGGCCCGCCGCATCGATCGCGCGGCGGATGGCGGCGATGTCGTTCCAGCACCCGGACGCGGTATCGACCTGCACCACCAGCACGGCCTTGATGCGGCCGCCTGCATCCGCCCTGAGCCGCGCCTCGACGGCGGCCGGATCGACCGCGCGGCGCCAATCGCCCGCCAGCAGCTCGACATCGACGCCGAGCATCTGGCCCATCGCTCCCCAGCCGACGGCGAACCGCCCGCTTTCCAGCACCAGCACTGCATCCCCGCGCGAAAGCACGTTCGTCAGCGCCGCCTCCCAGGCACCGTGACCGTTGGCGGCATAGATGTAGGTCTGCCCCTGCGTGGCGAAGATGCGCTTCAAGTCGGCAAGGCAGCGGTCGGTCACCTCGACTAGAGCGCCCGAATAGATATCGATGGCCGGGCGGTGCATCGCATTCAGCACAGCGTCGGGGACCGGGGTCGGCCCGGGAATGCTCAGGAACTCGCGGCCGTTGCCGAGGGTCATGTCCATAACGTCCGTGATTGGATCTGCTCAGCGCGTATCGTCGACGTCGGGTAGCGGTGTCACACTTGCCGCCGCTTGGCGACCATGCTGGCGAACTTCTCGTATTCCGCCTCGTTGACCGAATAGGAATGGTCGTCGTCGGGGAAGGATCCGTCCTTCACCTCCTTGATGTAACGACTGATCCCCGTCACCGCCACCTCGGTGAGGTTTGCGAAGCGCTTGGTGAACTTCGGCTTGAAGTCCGTGAAGACGCCGAGCAGATCGTGGCAGAGCAGGATCTGGCCGTCCGTGCCGACCCCGGCGCCGATGCCGATGGTCGGGATCTCGAGCTGTTGCGATATCAGGGCGGCGATCCTGGCGGGCACAGCCTCGAACTCGAGCATGAAGCAGCCGGCATCCTCGATGGCGAGCGCATCCTCGAGGATCTTCATCGCCGCCTCCGCCGTTCTCCCCTGGATCTTGAATCCGCCGAACATGGCAATCGTGTGCGGCGTCAGCCCGATATGCGAGGCGGTCGGTATGCCCGCATCCACGAGCGCCCTGAGGATATGGGCCTGCGACTTGCCGCCTTGCGGCTTCACCGCGTCGGAGCCGGCCTCCTGCATGAACCGGGTGGCGTTCTGCAGCGCGCGATCGATCGTGTTGTAGCTCTGATACGGCATGCAGCCGAGCACGAACGTGTTGGGCGCGCCGCGGCGGATGGCCTGGCCGTGCATGACCATCATGTCCATGGTCGCCGGGATCGTCGAGGGATGGCCGTGCGCGATCATGGCGAGACTGTCGCCCACCACAGCGACATCGACGCCGGCCATTTCCGCCCACCGCGCCGACGTGTAATCGGGCACGGACATGTAGACCATCTTCTCGCCGGTAGTCTTGGAGTCGCGGATCTCGGTGATGGTGCGCTTCTTGCGGGCGTCGCGCGGCGCCGCAGCCGACGCCTTGCCCGCTGCGTCCTTCGCGTCGGCCATGTGTCACCCCTCGCAGGAACGATGCTGATCTCGATCCGGCATGTTAGGAATGCGCCCGCGCGCCGGTCAAGCGCCGGACAACGCCGATCCCGGAACCGAGGATCATCATGACGCTGCCATACCTGCCGCTTCTGGCCGCCTTCATGGCGCTCGTGCTGGTCGCCGCCATGTTCCTGCTGACGGCAGCCGGCCATTTCCCGGCCACCGACCGCATGGCGCGGATGCGCGCCGGCCTCGGCCTCGCGATCCTGTGGGCGAGCATCCCCGCGACCGCCGTCGCCATCGCACTGGCGCTGCCCGCGGTCTGGGCGGGCCTTCCCCTCTACGCCATCGTCATCGGCGGCGGCCTGATGCTGCTGTTCGCGCCCCTGGCACTCCAGCTCTTCCCCGACAGCTTCGTCGATGGGCGCCGCGGCCTCGTGTCCCTCTGCGCCGCAACCCTGGTTCTGGCGGCCCTGGTCTGGTGGCTCAGCGCCTGAGTGTGCGCTCGTCCCCGCTGCCGACGAGGCGATAGACGCCGTCATCGGCGGCGCGACTGCGGCCCAGAGCCTCCACGAGGCGCGCCATGAAGACCGCCGCCACGGACGTACGGAAATGCACGCCGTCCCAATAGCTCGCATCGTCGCGCGTCCAGGGCGAGGGCAGCATGAAATCGACGAGTGGGCCACCGCGCGGCCCGACGATTCCGGAAATCCGTTGCTTGCAGTCCTCGAGACGGGTCGCGGCCGGACTGCCGCCGACGGGCTGCACGGCAACGTGAGACGGCATCATCGCGCCGATGACCGCGACGTCGGCGGGCAACGCCGCAAGCGCCTGCCGCAGCAGCTCGAGCGCTGGCCAGTCGCCTGTATCGGCCGGGCCGGCAGCGGTCTTTCCGGCGGCTGCAATGGTCGTCACCGTGCCGGCCGCATGAATGGTCGCGCGGGCCTTGGCGAGATCGTAGCGCGTCTCCGGCGGCAGCTCGTTCTTGAAACCGTTGGGCGGGAACGCCGGCCTGGCGCGCCCCATCGCCACCTTCACCTTGCGCTCGGAGAGTTGCACGGTCTTCCAGTTCAGCAGGTGCGCGAGGTGTTGCAGCCGATCGTCATCGTAGAGCCAATCCGGGAAAGTCGCCTCGGGATGATAGCGAGAGAGCGGCCCGGGTGAGCACCAGCCGATGTCGAAGCCGAGAATGACCCGCTTCGTCGTGGCACCTTGCGCCGCGATCAGACGCACGACGCGGCTCAGCTCGTAAGGCGTACCGCCATGGATCGCGACATTGGCGAAGCGACCGCCGAAGGCGCGCTCGGCCCAGGCCGGATCGATCGGATTGATCGTGGACGTGCCGACCAGGAAGGAATCGTAGCGCCCGCCGCGGATGATCTGCGGCACGATGAAACGCCGGTTCGTACGCACATAATGCTCCGGCGAGACGACGCGAAGCGGCGAGACGCCGAGCGGATCGACGGCGAGCACGAACAGGTAGGGTCCACCGATGGCGACCAGCGCCACGATGCTGAAGGAGAGAAGGAAGCGCTGCCACATCTCGCCCTCAGAACTGGAAATAAATGAAGGTATTCGGCTGGCCGACGCCGACGGCGAGAATGGCGGCGGCCAAGGCCGCAGCGACCGCCGCGCCATGCAGCGCCCACGGCTTCAGGTAGCCGCCCTCGACCACCTGTTTGGTGGACGGGCCGAGCACGCAGACGACCGCCGCCACGGCCAGCACCGGCTTGAGGGGGACGAGCGGCGCGCCGAAGCCGCCGAGCCCGACGAGGCCCGCGAGCATGCGTCCCGCGGCTGCGAAATCGACAGCCCGGAACAGCACCCAGCCCACGAGCACGAACAGCATGGTGAGCGCCCAGCCGACCAGCCACGGCAGCGGCCGCCCCCAGTCCTGCCAGGCGCGGCAGACGATCAGACCGACGCCGTGCATGAGGCCCCAGACGACGAAGGTCCAGCCGGCGCCGTGCCAGAGGCCGCAGAGGCCCATGGTGACGAGAGAGGCCAGGACGTACCGCCCCCAGCCGGCGCGGCTGCCGCCGAGCGGGATGTAGAGATAGTCCCGCAGATAGCGCGACAGCGTCATGTGCCAGCGTCGCCAGAAATCGCGCAGGTCCGCTGCCCGGTAGGGTACGTCGAAATTGTCGGGGAAGCGCACGCCGAGCATGAGGCCGAGGCCGATGGCCATCTCGGTATAGGCCGAGAAATCCAGCAGGAGCTGGAACGAGAAGGCGAGCGCGCCGTGCCAGGCGTCGAGCAGAGTCGGGATCGAGGTCGTCGCCGAGAGGAAGATCGGATCGGCACTGCGCGCCAGAGGGTCGGCGAGAAACACCTTCTTGGCGCAGCCCACGGCGAAGAAGGCCAGGCCTTTGGCGAACCGCTCGGCGAGACCGGGGCGCAGAGGATCGGCATCGAGCTGCGGCATGATCTCGTTGTGGCGCACGATGGGTCCTGCCACCAGATGCGGAAAGAGCGAGATGAACAGGCAGACCCGCCGCCAGGGATAGTGCTGATCAGCGCCGCGCCCGAGATCGATCAGGTAGGACACCAGCTGGAACGTGAAGAAGCTGATGCCGATCGGCAGCACGATGGAGATCGGCGGCAGGGCGACGCCGCTCAGCGCCACCAGAGAACCGGCCAGGAAGGCCGTGTACTTGAAGAACAGCAGCGAGGCGAGATTGAGCGCGATGCCGATCCTGAGCCACCAGCGAACGCGCGTCCGCCAGTACATCTCGGCGGCGGCCCAGGTGGCGATGGTCTGGCCGATCAGCAGCGGCAGGAAGCGCGGGTCCCACCACGCATAGAAGACGAGGGAAGCCGCGAGCAGAACCCATTCCCGGAGCACGGGCCGGCGCGCCGCCGCGTAGAACGCCACGAGCACGATCGGCAAGAACACCAGTATGAAAAACTGGGAATGAAAAAGCATGCCCCTCTCCCGCAGCGGCAGGGAGCTTGCCCACCCACGCCGCAGGAAGTCAATGCCGCGTCCCGGCCCGATCCAGTGTTATTCGCCGCCGCAGCGCGCGATGTCCTCGATGAGGAGGAGCATCGCGGTGCAGTCCTGCTCAGAGCGCCCCCACGAGCGGGCGAGCGCATAGAGCTCGCGCGCGGCAGATCCCAGCGGCAGCGGCGAGCCGGCCGAGGCCCCGAGTGCCAGCGCCAGGGAAAGGTCCTTGAGCCCCATGCGCAAGGGAAAGTCCGGCGTGATGTCGCCCTTGAGCACCTTGTTGGGGAAATTGGTGTTGATCTGCCCGCGACCGGCGACCGTTCCCTGGATGACCTTGACGGCGGTATCGCGATCGAGCCCGACCTTGCGCGCCAGCGTCAGCGCCTCGGCCGTCATGACCATGCCGACCATGGACATGTAGTTGTTCACGAGCTTCATCTTGATACCGTGCCCGAGCGGACCGATGTGCACGATCTCGTCGGCGAAACACGCGAACAGAGGCCTGGCCTCGGCGAGGTCGGCATCCGATCCGCCCGCCATGACCAGAAGCTTGCCGGCCCGCGCATGCTCCGGCGTGCGGCCGACCGGCGCGTCGATCATGCGCAGCCCCATGGCCGCCAGATCGGCCGCGATGGCGAGGCTCGTCAAGGCATCGATCGTGCTCATCTCGATGACGAGGGCGTTGGCGGCCAGTGTCCTGGCCGCGCCGTCCTCACCGAAGAGGACGGACCTGACGTGTGCGCCTTCCGGCAGCATGGTCATCAGCACCCTGGCGCCGGCGGCGGCATCGGCGGGGCTCTCTGCGACGCGGCACTTCAGATTGCGGAAACCGTCACGCGCGCCCGGCGCAATGTCGTACACGGCCACGTCATGCCCCTTGTCGACGAGGTGGCGCGCCATCGCACCCCCCATGACGCCGAGGCCGATGAAGGCGATCTCTGCCATGTCGCAATCCTCTCAGGCCTTGGGGAAGCCGCCGTAGGCCGGCCAGCCCGTGGCTGCCATGTAGCCGCCGTCGCA
>JAGRKR010000045.1:0-1100 GCA_020442225.1 Hyphomicrobiaceae bacterium
CGCCCGATGCGCTGCCCCTTGGCGCGGATGCCGAACGAGCCGAACGACGACAGCTTTACGGGCTCGCCTTCGGCCAGACAGGTGGAGATCGTGCCGAGCACGAGTTCGACCAGCTCCTGCGACTCGTTGCGCGGCAGGCCGATCTTCTTGACCACCGCTTCCGCGAGATCGGCTCGCGTCAAAGTCTTGTTACCCATGACCACAGCGCCTCCCCAGACCTGCCCATTTGCCGCAGATGCTAGCGAGCGACGCCAGAAACGTCAACGCCCAATCACTGCAAGCGCCTGAAATTTCAACGAGATTCAGAAACTCTCGAGCGAGCCGACGGAATGCGGGAATTCGCGCGGTCGCGCGGCCTACCAGCGGGCCAGCGCCGCACCCCAGGTGAAGCCGCCGCCCATGGCCTCCATCAGCACGAGGCTGCCCTCCTTCAAGCGGCCATCCTCGAGCGCCTGATTGAGCGCCAGGGGGATCGAGGCGGCGGAGGTGTTGCCGTGCCGGTCGAGGGTCAGCACGATCTTGTCCATGCCGACGTTGAGCTTTCTGGCGATGCCGTCGAGGATGCGCTTGTTGGCCTGATGCGGCACGAACAGGTCGATTTCGTCGGCGCCGCGGCCGCACATGACCAGCGTCTCCTCGATGACGCCGGAAATCTTCTGCACGGCGTGGCGGAACACCTCGCGGCCGTTCATGCGGAGGTGGCCGACGTACTTGCTGGTCGAGGGGCCACCGTCGACGTAGAGCAGATCCTCGTAGCGGCCGTCCGAGCGCAAGCGGGTGGCGAGCAGCCCGCGATCGTCGCGCGTGCCCTTGAGCGTCTGGGCTTCGAGCACGACCGCCCCGGCGCCGTCGCCGAACAGCACGCAGGTGCCGCGGTCTTCCCAGTCGAGGATGCGCGAGAAGGTCTCGGCGCCGACGACCAGCGCGCGCTTGGACTGGCCGGCGCGCAGGAAGTTGTCGGCGGTGGCGAGGGCATAGATGAAGCCCGAGCAGACCGCCTGGATGTCGAACGCGGTTCCCTTGTGGATGCCGAGCCCGGCCTGCACCTTGACGGCGGTGGCCGGGAAGGTCCGGTCGGGTGTCGCCGTGGCCAGCACGAT
>JAGRKR010000045.1:1173-1575 GCA_020442225.1 Hyphomicrobiaceae bacterium
GTCGGCGGCGATGTGGCGCTGGCGGATGCCGGTGCGCTCCGTGATCCACTCGTCCGTCGTGTCCACCATGCGCGACAGCTCGGCATTGGTGAGAACGCGCTTCGGGAGATAGGCGCCGACGCCGCGAATGACGGACCTGATGACTGCCACGAGTTCGTTCCTTGCTTGTCGCCGCCTGGTGGAGCGGGTCCGTCAGGGAGATCGCCCCGCCGGTCATGGCGGCGAGGGAGGGGGTCGGCCCCTTACCTATCAGTCCGGCCGGGAGGCTTCAATCTTCGCATGGAAGGTGTCGAGCTGGCTGGCGAGGCGCTGGAAGAGGCCGGGCTCGCTCATGTCGTAGGCGAGGTCGATGGCGCTGGCGATCCCCGTGTCGTCGGCGCCGCCATGGCTCTTGATGACGAT
>JAGRKR010000474.1 GCA_020442225.1 Hyphomicrobiaceae bacterium
GGCGGCATCGACATCTCGCCGATCATCCTGCTGCTGATCATCTTCTTCATCCGCCAGCTCATGTGGACGACGATCGTCCCGGCCCTGATGTAGGCCGTATCCAGTGACCGGCCCTGACGCCGGGCCGTGGCGCCGGGCTGACGACGGCATCGAGATCGCCGTGCGCCTCACTCCAAAATCTTCCGCCGACCGGCTGGAAGGCGTCGAGACGGACGATGCCGGGCGCAGCCATTTCAAGGCACGCGTGCGCGCCGTTCCCGACAAAGGCGCGGCCAATGCCGCGCTGTGCAGGCTCGCCGCGAAGGCACTCGGCGTGCCGAAGGGTGCGGTCACGCTCGTTGCCGGCTCGACCTCGCGGCTGAAGCGTCTGCACATCACCGGGGACGCACAAGCGCTCGCGCATGCAGCCGAGGCGCTCGCGGCCGCCGATTGACGCCGCCGCACCGTCGCATTTGACGCTGTGCAGCGTCCCCGTCCGGCTCTACACAGGTACGGGATGCCAACCGGGGAGGACGCGCATGAGGATCGGTTTCATCGGACTGGGCAATGTCGGCTCCAAGCTTGCCGGCAACCTGTTGCGCAACGGCCACGACCTGACCGTGCGCGATCTCGACCGCACCGTGGCCGAGCCCTTCCTGGCGAAGGGTGCGAAATGGGCGGACGACCCGCGCGAGATGGCCGGGGTCTGCGACATGGTCATCACCTGCCTGCCGAGCCCGTCTGCCTGCTCGGCGGTCATGGAGGCCACGGACGGCCTGCTCGCCGGTCTCGGCGCCGGCAAGGTCTGGGTCGAGATGTCGACCACCGACGCCGGCGAGGTGCGCCGCATGGCGAGCCTCGTTGCCGCGACGGGCGCCGCGGCGGCCGAGTGTCCCGTGTCCGGCGGCTGCCATCGCGCCGCGACCGGCAACATCTCGATCCTTGCCGGCTGCGACCGCGGCACATTCGAGCACATCCTGCCCGTCTTGAAGACACTCGGACGGCGCATCCTGCACACCGGCGGGATCGGCACCGCCTCGACGCTGAAGGTCATGACCAACTATCTAGCCACCGCCAACCTGGTAACGCTGTGCGAGGCGTTGGTAACCTGCAAGGCGGCCGGCCTCGATCTCAACACCGCCTACGAGGCGATCCGCATCTCGTCGGGCAATTCCTTCGTCCACGAGACCGAGAGCCAGGTGATCCTCAACGGCTCGCGCGACATCTCCTTCACCATGGACCTCGTCCTGAAGGACATCGGCCTGTTTCAGCAGATCGCCGAGCGCAACGGCGTGCCGCTCGAAGTCTCGCCGCTGCTGATCTCCATCTTCCGCGACGGCGAGGCGCGCTACGGGCCGCGCGAATGGTCGCCCAACATCATCCGCCGCCTCGAAGATGCCACCGGTCTTTCCGTCCTCGCGCCCGGCTTCCCCGCCGAGATGGTCGACGACGAGCCGGCGGAGGAAGGCTACGAGGTTGTGCCAAAGGGCGCGGCCTGACGGCCCGCCCGCGCAACCCCCGCGCTGCCACACACGACATGCTTGCACCCGCCGTGATCGGCGGCCATAAATGGCGCGCGCCCGTTCCGGCGTGTCCTGGGAGGAGATTTCATGCTCGAAACGACCGTGGCAGGTTCGCTGCCG
>JAGRKR010000475.1 GCA_020442225.1 Hyphomicrobiaceae bacterium
GGCGTCTTGTAGAGGAACGGCTCGCCGTGGCGCCCTTCGAAGCTCGGGATGACCAGGCGGGTGACGGCATCGTCAAGAACCTTGTCACCAAAGATCCCCAGCAGCTCCTCTTTGAGCGCGGCCTGGTCGTGCTTCGGCTTGAACACCCAGCGCAGCACCCTCGACACCTTGCCGAGCCCAGCCACCGGCGGAAAGATGCGCTCACCGCGTTCGAGATAGATGTTCAAGGCTTCTCGGGCCGTCATCCCGTGGGCAAGGGCGAGCGCGATAATGCCGCCCGTTGAGGTGCCCGCGATCATGTCGAAGTGATTGGTGATGGAGGCGCCGTTCAGGAAGCGGCTTTCGAGTTCGGCCAGGACGGCCGCAGGAAACACGCCGCGAATTCCGCCACCGTCGATCGACAGGATGCGGAACGGGCGGCCGTCCGGCCATGGCTGCTTTAGGCGAGCATGTTGGATCGTGCCGTCGGACCGGCACGGCGGAATGTAGTTCATCGTGTTGTCTCCGTTGCCTCGCCGAGTTGGTGTCCGGCGTGGCGCCCGCCGCCGGTCCAGCGCCCGGTCATCAACCAGAGTTCGTAGCAAGCGAGCCAGTCGAACGCCCAAGGGACGGTCGTGCTCGCAATGGTCATTGCCGCTGTCCATTCCCCTTCACGGGGGTCGAACAGACAAAGGGTCGGATCCTCGGCCGGCGGATATACGTGGGGCAGTTGCCCCTCGGAGTTACCGGGCAAGCGAACCAGCTCGGGTGAAAGCACCCGCACTTCGGGGAACGACCCTAGCCCATAACGGATTTCTAGTGAGTAGCTTGAATATTGCGGCCTCACGCTTCCCACCCACCGAGCGGACTGAGCGCGGCGGTCTACGCGGCGCGCAGCGAACTGCGGCCAGGCCGCCTTCATAGCGGCGATCTGCTGGTCGATGGAGAGGGGCGCCGCCCGCATCAGATCTTGTGCCCGAAGAAAGTGTGAGGCCGCGCCGTCGAGACTGCCGGGTTGACTGTCGACGCTGCGAAGGCAGCAGCGGTAGGCGACAGCACGCTGCCGCGCCGCGTGTAGAGTTGACGCGACTGCTGGATCCCGCCACCAACCTCAGTGGCGATCTGGTCCGCGGCACGGGTCACAACGCGGTCGCCGAAGTCGTCGCGCAACGTGTCCATCATCGTGTTGGGGAACATCTCGCCCTTGCGCATCGCCTCGAGCGAACGGACGAGCTCGTGCAGGTGTTTGGCGAACTCGTCTTGCTGAGCGATTGATTCCGGCCAGCGGTCGGTAAACACGTCGGCGGCGCACACAGGATTGGCGACATGCAGGAGCCGCCCGTAGAGCGAGGCCTGCTTGATGTCGCGGATGATCCAGCTCGCGAGGCGAACGAGCATGGCGCTGAGCGACATGTTCGGCTGCGCGGCGAGCCCGGCGTAGTAGGAGAGCATCACCGAAGGCGGGATGCGGCCGGTGTAGCTGGCGTAGCGAATGTTGCGGAACCGCTTGAGGAGCTGGAGGGCGAGCGTCGCGGTGTTCTTGACGATGAAGTCGCACTGATCCGGAACATCGTCCACATCGGCGTCGGCGCGAGCGGCAAGGCCGGCATGGTCAAGCCACCGCCGGTGGAACTCCTTCGCCATGCGCAGTTCGAGCGGCGTCCTGCTCGCATACCACTGCGCGAAGCCATAGGCGTTCATATCGACGAACCGGTCGTCGGCCGACCAGCGCGGGCCCTTGGCATGAGTGATCAGGCTTTCGCGATCGAGCGTGCCGTACACACGCAACGACGGCGTGACGTCGAGATGCATCTTGTCGGCGTAGAACAGAGTGACGCAGCGCGTCTGCCGCAACACCCGCTGCACGGGATAGTGGGTGAGCGCGGCTTCGAGCTCGATAAGGATTTCAAGGGGCGCCATGCCGCGAAAGCGGCCTCCGAGCTGCGAGACGATGTCGAGATCATACTCGTCGTCGGTGCCGCGCGTCGAAATCGTGGCATCAATCGCCATGGAGCCCTGCGGGTAGAAGTGCTCGATCTGGTCGAAGAAGGCGGTCGTGGCCTCGAGATGGCGCCGCACCGCCTCGTAACGCGACTTCGCCTTTTCATGGAGCGAGGGCGGCAGCTGAACGCTGAGCGCGATCTCGGCGAGGATACGGTCGAGAGGGTCGTCGAAAGGATTGAGGCCGGTTGGCGCAAGCTGGATGTTCACATTGATCTCCGCGTCGGGCTGGGCTGCATCTGTGCATCTCGCCACCGCCCGCGCGATGTTCGGGATGATATGGGTCCACGTACGTCTACTCCGAACAAGATGGGGAGCTTGAATGCGTCTGTCAAGGGATCTACAATATAGCTACTCCGAACTCGGGGGTTGGTGGATCAAGCAGAAGAGTCGACTATGAAATTTGGTCAAAGGATCAAGGACTTACGGACGCAAAAAGGCCTGACCCTCGATCAGCTCGCGCAGGAGACCGGCTCGTCGAAAAGTTACATCTGGGAGCTCGAAAACAAGAATCCCCCCCGGCCGTCTGCCGAGAAGCTGTCCGCTATAGCCGGCGCACTGGGGGTGACCGTCGACTATCTGTTTGGGGCTGACACGCAGACCCTCAGCGAGGCGGAGGACACCGCCTTCTTCCGGCAGTACAGCGGCCTGCCAGATGAGACGCGCCGGCAGATTCGTGAGATGGCTCGCATCCTAGACACAAAGACCCGCAAATGAGCGAGCCGAGCCACCCCCGGCCGCTGAAGGAGGCGGCGCGCATTACGCAGATGCTCGACCTGGTCCTTGGAGCGGATCGGTTTGATCGCGCGCCCGTCGATGTCATCAGCCTCGCGCTGGAGTACTCTCGCAAGGTCGCGCCCGACAGCCCCATCCACGAAGTCGTCGAGCGCAACATCCCGGGTTGCGTCGGCGCGTTGGTGTATGGAGAGGCGCAGCCGCGCCAGTGGGCGATCATGTACCATGTCGATCAGTCGGACGGTCGCCGCTCGTTTACCGTGGGGCACGAGTTCGCCCATTATGTCCTGCATCGCCAGCTGATCGAAGAGGACGGGCGTTTCGACGGCGGCATCTATTGCGACGAGAATGCGGTGGTTCGTCGCGACGGATCCGGCATCGAGCAAGAAGCCGACGAATTCGCCGCCGCATTGCTCATGCCGTTTCATGACTTCCGTCGCCAGTTGCCAGCCAAGGATCGCGCCGATTTTGAATCACTCGGTCGCCTTGCAAAGCGCTACGGCGTTTCGCTGACCGCCGCCATCTTGCGCTGGCTCGAGTACACTGAGACGCGTGCAATTATGGTGGTATCGAATGAGGGGTTTGCCCATTGGGCGAAGCCCAGCAAAGCGGCGCTTAGGTCTGGGCGCTATATCCGCACGAGGGAGACCGTGTTCGAGCTCCCCCTGCAAGCATTTGCAGCACGACGGGACTATTCGGACACGGCGCTGACCGGCATTGTGCAGCAAGCTGGCGTATGGTTTCCCGAGCCGGTTCACGAGATGTGCCTTCGCTCCAACCGCTACGATCAGGAAATCACCGTGCTGCAATTTGAAGCAGATGGCCCACGCTTGCAGGAGGAAGAAGAGGAGAGTGACGTTTTCGACCATTTTGTGCGAAACGGGATGACCCTAGATCGGTAGTGTTCAGGTCGTGAGTTGTTTCAGCGCCCAGCGTTGGGCAGCGCTTTACGTCCAATGACGACGCTTTTGCCCATGGCAGTCATCACTGCGGCGATCTCGCTGCAGTTACAGGTGAGTGTCCGCTTACCTAAATGTCGCTGGGCAGCACCAACAGCGTTCAACCGTCGGCTTTGGGCCGCGTCCTGCCCCTGAGAAATTGCCTGGCCCGGCGAGTTATTCCCGCCGGGCCCGGTGTTTGGTCGGCTCAGAAGCCGACCTCTTCGTCGCGATCGACCAGTTCGGGCGCATCGCCCTCGGTCGCCTTCGGGCGGCTGAGGAAGTCGATCTTCTCGGCGATGATCTCACAGCCGTAGCGGTCGACGCCCGCCGCATCCGTCCACTTCGTGTAGTGGATGCGG
>JAGRKR010000004.1 GCA_020442225.1 Hyphomicrobiaceae bacterium
GAAACGCGCGAGCAGCGGGCCGGGGTCCGGCTTCAGTGTCACGAGCAGAACCGGTGAGCCGGTTCGCGCGGAGAAGGGGCGTGTCAGCTCGTAATGGTCGCGCGGCCGACCCGTGGCGCGCCATGCCAGTATCTCGACGGCCTCGTCGCGCAGATAATAAAGCAGCTCCGCCGTGACGGAGCGGTCGTCGGTCAGCACGGCGGCGTAGCCCTGCTTCTGGCGGCGCGCCTCGCCGACCACCTTGCGTGTCTCCTCCGCGAGCGCCTTCCACCCGAGCGTTCTTTGGAAGGGATCGCCGGCACCCGGCAGGCGGAAGCCACCGGCCTGCGCGACCGCCACCGCCAGCAGGAGCGCCAGCGCCACATGCAGCGCCAGCGAGGCCTTGAGCCAGCGCCAGGAAAGATCGCGGACGAGCGTCGCCACGACGACGACGGTCCCTGCCACGTAGGCCGTCGCACCCCAGTTGGCGTGGGCCCGCGACAGGAAGGCCTGGATGGTGAAAAGGGCGATAATGGGCAGCGCGAAGGCCAGCAGGATGCGATCGGCATCGGGCGCACCCGACCGCCAGGCCCGCATTGCCACGACGCCGAGGCTCGCGAACAGGATCGGCCCGAACACACCGAACTGGGAACCGAAGAACTCGAGCGCCTTCAACGGTTTCAGGAGTGAGCCGCCCCACTTGGCATTGTCCGCGGTGTGCGAGAAGGTGGCAAAGCTGTTGAGCCAGTTCCAGAGCAGATTGGGCGTGATCAGGGCGACGCCGATCGCGAGTGCGGCCCACAGACGCGGATCGGACAGGAGCCAGCGCCGCTCGGGCGTCGCGATCAGGTAGACGCCGAGGCAAAGGACGAACAGCGCCATGGCGTATTTGGCGTTGAGCCCGAGGCCGATGGCCACGCCGAGCATCAGCGCCGGCCACCACGCTTTGCCGTCCATGAGGCGCAGCAGCGCCAGAAGTGCGACGGCCCAGAAGAAGAGCAGCGGCACATCCGTCGAGATGATGCCGGCCGACAGCGAGACACCGGGGAGCGTGGCGTAGGTCAGGCCGGACCAGAAGCCGACCTGCCCGTCATAGAGGCGGCGCGCGAGGAGAAATATCACGGCCGCCGTCGCCGTGTGCAGCAGCGCCGAGGGCATGCGCACGCAGGCTTCCGACACGCCGCAGGTCTCGGTGAAGGCGCGGATCAGCCAGGCGATCAGGGGCGGCTTCGAGTAATAGCCGAACGTCAGCTCGCGGCTCCAGCTCCAGTACTGCGCCTCGTCGAAAAACAAATCCGTGCCATTGTAGCGCAGGGCGACCAGGCGCGCGGCGAGCAGGAGGCCGAGGAAGGCCGCCAGCATCATGCCATAGGCTGACGCCGGCTGGGGCGTGCCGTGGTCCCGGCCTGCCGGCAATGGCGTGCCATACTGTGAGCGTTCCCGCGTCTGCGTCATGAGAGGCACCTGTGCACGCGTCGTCCGATCGTGCTCTAAGCGGTTGAGTTACGACGCTGAACCCTGATATTGAGTCGGCCGGCCCCTACGCGCCGGATCGTCCGCACGCCAGGAAGCGCTGAGGAGGCAAATGCGCGTCTCGGTGGTCATACCCGCCCTCAATGAGGCCGGCAACATCGGCCGTCTGGTCGAGGAGACCTTTCGCGAGGTCCCCGATGCCGTGCTCGTCGAGGTCATCGTCGTCGACGACGGCAGCGAGGACGCGACCGGCGACGACGTCAAGCGGCTGCTTCCAGCCTATCCGAAGCTGCGCTATTTGCGCCACGATACGCGCAGTGGCCAGAGCACGGCCATGCGCACCGGCATTCTCGCGGCCCGCGGCTCCGTCATCGCCACCATGGATGGCGACGGCCAGAACGACCCGAAGGATATTCCCAGACTGCTGGCAAAGCTGGCCGAGCCCGGCACGGCCGGACCAGCCCTCGTCGGCGGGGTGCGAACCGACCGCAAGGCCGAAGGATCCAAGCGGTGGGCCTCGAAGGCTGCCAACTGGATCAGGGATACCGTGCTCAAGGACGAGTGCCCCGATACGGGCTGCGGCATCAAGGTCTATTGGCGCGAGGTCTTCCTGAGGCTTCCCTTCTTCACGAGCATGCACCGCTATCTGCCCGCACTGTTCCTGACCTACGGGCAGCAGGTCGCCTACCTCCCGGTGAACGACCGCCCGCGACAGATCGGTCAGTCGAAGTACACGAACCTCGGCCGGGCCATCGTCGGCCTCTATGACCTCTTCGGTGTGAGCTGGATCCGGCGGCGCACCAAGGTGCCGCGCATCACGGAGGAGCGGCCGGCCCGGCCCTCCGACGCGGCCGGAACGCCGAGCGAGCGCAACGGATAGCAGCGAGCGAGCGGGCTTCGCCCGACATGGCGCGAACGGCGATGACGCGACGACCCGGCAACGGACGCCACAAGCGAAGGAGCACAGGCTCATGCTAGCTGATCTCGCCCAGTGGTGGGCGCGCCAATCGAGCGGCGAGCTGATCTGGCTCGGGATCGGCTTTGCCGCTCAGCTCATGTTCTCCATGCGGTTCATCATCCAGTGGGTGGCCAGCGAGAAGGCGCGCCGCTCCATCGTCCCCGAGACGTTCTGGTATTTCAGCTTTGTCGGCGGGGCCATGCTGTTCGCCTACGCGATCTACCGCCGCGATCCCGTGTTCATGCTCGGCCAGGGCATGGGCCTGATGATCTACGCCCGCAACATCCACTTCATCTGGCGGACGAAGCGCGAGGATGAGGCGGCGAAGTCGACCAAGCTCCCGGCGGAATAGCGAGGACTGGGACCGTTGCCGACACGTCGTCGGATCCTCACGGCGCATCACAATCGCGTGGTGAGCCGGAATTGCCTGCTCCTCATGCGCACTGCTGGCTAGATTGCCTGCCATCCTGGCAACAGGCATTTGCTCCCGAATGGTTTCTGGCGGCTTTTCGCCGAGTTCGATCCACCTTCTTTCACGACCTGCAGAAGGACAATGGACATGCGTGCACTCTTCCTGCTTCTCGGCCTCTTCCTCGCGGCTCCCGCGCTGAGCGTCACGGCCAATGCGGCTGACGGCGAGCTCGTCATCCGCGAAAGCAAGTATTCCGTGAAGGAGACGATCGACCGGCTGGCCAAGGAGCTCGCCTCCAAGGGCGTGAAGGTCGCCGCCCGCATCGATCACAGCGCTGGCGCCAAGTCCGTCGGCATGGAGTTGAAGCCTGCCGAGGTGCTCGTGTTCGGCAATCCCAAGCTGGGCACGCCGCTGATGCAGACCGCGCCCATGATCGGCCTCGACCTGCCGATGAAGATGCTCGCCTGGCAGGATGCCAACGGCAAGGTCTGGCTCGCCTACACGAGTGCGGATGCGCTCATGAAGCGCTATGGCGTCAAGGGCAAGGATCAGGTGTTCAAGACGATGGCCGGCGCGCTCGACAAGTTCGCCACGGCGGCTTCCGGCAGCAGCCAGGTGCTGCAGCGGGGCTCGCACTGAGCAGGACCGAAAGAGAGGTGGCGGGACGCGGCCGCGCGCCCGTCTCGCCGCTTTCCTCGCCGCGAGCAGCCGGATAGGCTTTCCGTCTCGGCTGACCGAGGCGAGGCGAAAGCGTGCGGCGCGACGACCAGACCAGCAATCCCCGTTCGACGCGTCCCGTGGCGCCGGCCGCCTGTCGTCGTGCACTCTGCGTGGCTCTCACCGGGGCATCGCTGGCAGTGGCGCTATCGCTCCCCGGCATGGCGGCAGGACCTGATCTGCCGGCCGACTGCCGGCTCGAGCGGGGGGCACGCAAGGGCGTCGTGCGTGTCGTCGATGCCGCGACGCTCCTCCTCGACGACCGGACGGAAGTCCGCCTGATCGGCGCGCTCACCGAGGACATGGCAGCGGTGCCGGGCTCGCCCGCCAGGCCCGAGACCGACGGTCTTCCCCCTCCCCAGCTTCCCGCATCCCTGGCCCGCCGTCTTCTCGGCGACCTCGCCCTCGGCCGGACGGTCGAGCTGTTCCACAGCGGCAGCCGCAGCGACCGTTACGGCCGCCTGCCTGCGCAGGTCGTCGCGATCTCGAACGGCGAACGGGTCTGGCTGCAAGGCGCCCTGGTCGCACGCGGCCTGGCGCGCGCCTATGCCTTGGCGGATCATGCCGGATGCCTCGCGCCTCTGATCCGCCTGGAGGCCGCGGCGCGTGCGCAGAAGCTAGGGCTCTGGGCCAATGCGGCCTATGCTGTGCGGCCGGCATGGCGTACGGGCGAGCTGAGACGCTACCGCCACACATTCCAGCTCGTGGAGGGACGGGTGCAGCGCGTCAGCCACGGCAAGGGCCAGACCTACCTGAACTTCGGACGCGACTGGCGAAGCGATTTCACGATTACGATCCGGGCGGGGGTGCGGCGCACGCTTGCGGCCGCTGGCATCGACCTCACGCGTCTGCAAGGCCGCGTTGTGCGCGTCCGAGGCTGGCTGATCCAGCGCAACGGCCCTTTGATCGAGATCTCCCAGGCGGAGGAGCTGGAGGTTGTCGAGGATACGGACGCGACCTTCCCGCCGCGGCGTCCGGAGCCCGACGAGCGCCTCCGGAAACGCCGACGCCCGGATCGATCCGATCCGGGCGCCGGGGATTTGTAGCTCTTGGCAGCGGCGACGTCGCCGCCGGCCAGTTCAGGCGGCCCAGTTCAGGCGGCTTTGACCTCGTCGCTGCTGCTCTCGTCGGCAGTGGCACGACGGCCGCGCGCACTGCGAGCCAGCAGCTCCGTGATACGCTGCACGGCGCCGCGCTCGTCGAGCTTTTCGACGGCTGCGATCTCGCGCGCCATACGATCGAGTGCAGCCTCGTAGAGCTGACGCTCGGAGTAGGACTGCTCGGGCTGGCTCTCGGAGCGATAGAGGTCGCGCACCACCTCGGCGATCGACACGAGGTCGCCCGAGTTGATCTTCGCCTCGTATTCCTGCGCCCGCCGGCTCCACATCGTGCGCTTGATGCGCGCGCGGCCCTTGAGCGTCTCCATGGCCTTCTTGACGATGTCGTCATCGGAGAGCTTGCGCATGCGCACGCTGTCGAGCTTGCCGGTAGGCACGCGCAAGGTCATCTTGTCCTTGTCGAACGTGATGACGAACAGCTCGAGCGACATGCCGCCGATCTCCTGCTCCTCGATGCCGACAATGCGGCCGACGCCGTGCGCCGGATAGACGACGTACTCGTTGGTGCGGAAGCCGTGACGCTGGCTGACAGGCTTCTTGGCAATGGCAGCATGACGCGCCGCAGCGGCCTTTTCGGCGACGGACTGCGGGGGCATGGCGTTGGCAAGCTTCTCGAGTGCACGAATGGACGGCGACTGCCCGCCACCGGCGACGACCTGCCCGTGGAATGCCGGCTTGACGGCGGCAGCAACTCGCTTGCCCGGCTTCGCGACGACGTCGCGCACGCTCGCGCCCGCGCCGTTCTTGCCCGCCGGTGACTTGCTCTGCGTCATCTCTTTGGGTTGAGTCCCCTGCTTCGGCCGCACGACCTGCTTCGGCTTCTTCGCTTCGGTCGCATTGACAGGGGCCGGCTTGACCCTGGCTTTCGCCTTCAGGACAACCGTCTGCCTCTGCTTGCTCGTGGCCTTCTTCGCAGCAGCACCCGCTGCGGACTTGGCCTTGACCGACGGCTTACGAGGGGCCGGTGCCGCAGCAGCCTTGCTGTTTCGGGCGGGCCGAGCTACGGGCTTCGCCGCGCTCTTCGCGGAGGATGTCTTTTTTTCGACCTTTTTTCCTGCCGTCTTGCTTCCAGCCTTGGTCACTGCAGCCGTACGCTTCTTCTGGGGCATGGACTCGCTTCTCACTCAAGGTGCCAATGCGGCCGGGTGGGGATCAGGTCCCGGGCGCGGACATCGTGACCGATCCCAACCGAGGCAGGATCGGCTTCGCGCCGTGCGAAGAGGTTCGGACCGATGGTCCGGGACGCCTTCCAGGGCGCATGAACGTTTCGACGTATCGAATTTCGTCGTCCAGTATCGACCCGTTCATGATCAGGCTTGTCGAACCGAATTGCTGCGGCGCTCAGCGGGTCAGGGAGATGGGGCATGCCAAGCGTTGTCACGGTCATCCAAGCCAAGTGATGCAAAACGGCATCAGGACTCGAACCCCGCGACTTTTGTTCCTGCTTTGTCTACAGCAATTGCTTCGACGTAGCCTTTATAACACAATCTTCACGTCGATTGAAGGGCCACTAACGGCCCAGCGTGCACAAAGCTTGCCACGCCTTAATTTGCGCTCTTAGGTTGCCATCGTGGCCGCGCGAGCAGACGCAGAACAAAGGCCGACGCCGCGCTACGCAGGTTCGGCACACACTGGAAACATACAGCTTAAAACATAGGCACGACGGGTGATCGATCAATCCCCCTCACCCGGCTTCTCCGAAAAGTATTTCTCGAGCTTACCCTTCTCATCCCGATAATTATCAGCGTCCGGAGGGGCAGCCTTCTTGGCCGTAATATTTGGCCACTTCTCCGAAAAATCTCGATTCAGCTCGATCCACTTCTCAAGACCCGGCTCGGTATCGGGCTTGATGGCCTCGACCGGGCACTCCGGCTCGCAAACCCCGCAATCGATGCACTCGTCCGGATGGATGACGAGCATGTTCTCGCC
>JAGRKR010000476.1 GCA_020442225.1 Hyphomicrobiaceae bacterium
TCGGACGTCGTCAGCTCCGGGTTCTCGTTCTTGGGATCGACGTCGGTCGCGGCCCACAGCACGGCCTGGCCGACGGTCATGCCGAGGAAGTTCTCCCAGCCGACCTCTTCCAGATGCGGGTCCTGGAAGGAGTGCATGGTCACCATGTGGATGGGACCACGGCCGGCGTTGACCTCGCTGATCAGAGCGTGGTTACGCAGGCAGGTCGGGATCGGCCTGTGGGTCAGATGCGAGACCTCGGGATCGAGGTATTCCTTGCCGACCATCTTCTGCAGCTCGGGGAACCACTTCGATTCGAACTCTTCGCCATAGGCGTTCTGGGTGTAGGTCTTCAGGTGGAGGAAGTAGGCGCCGACCGGGCCGTAGCCGTCCTTGAAACGGGCCAGCACGATGCGGTTTTCCATCTGCGTCATCTTCGCTCCGGCCTCGATCATCAGACCGTAGGCAGAGGCGGAGGACCACGGCGCGTACCACGTACGGCCGGAGCCTTCGCCGACGGAGCGCGGCTTGAAGATGTTGGAGGCGCCGCCCGCGCCGCAGATCACGGTCTTCGACTTGAAGACGTGATAGTTGCCCGTACGGACGTTGAAGCCGACCGCGCCGGCGACCCGGTTCTCCTTCGCCTCGTCCATCAGCAGGTGCGTGACGCAGATGCGGTTGAAGACCTTGTCGGCGGACTTCTTGGCGGCCTCGGCCACGATGGGCTTGTAGGATTCGCCGTGGATCATGACCTGCCAGCGTCCTTCACGGAGATACCGCCCCGTTTTCGGATCGCGCATGATCGGCAGGCCCCACTCCTCGAACTGGTGCACGGTCGAGTCGACGTGGCGGGCCATGTCGAACAGCAGGTCCTCGCGCACCAGCCCCATCAGATCGATGCGGGCGTAGCGGACGTGGTCCTCGGGTTTGTTCTCGCCCCACCGCGTGCCCATGTAGCAGTTGATGGCGTACAGACCCTGGGCCACGGCGCCGGAACGATCGATGTTCGCCTTCTCGGCGATGACGATCTTCTTGTCCTGCCCCCAGAACCTGGCTTCCCAGGCGGCACCTGTGCCACCCAGACCCGCACCGACGACGAGTATGTCGATGCCGTCCTCGACGATCGTTTTGTAAGCCATCAGTAATACACGCCCTTTTTCAGCTTGAGACCGGCAGACTCCAGCGTGTGCAGACCGCCTTCGTCCATGCGGATATATTTCGGCTCGTTGTACAGCAGCTCACTGTCGCGCATCTCCCGGGAAGGACCGGGAACGTCGGCGAGCTGCGGGATGGCCTTGCCCCAGGGCTTGGTCGTGATGGGCGAGAGGAAGTTCTTCTCGGTGCCGTTCCGGAACTTGATCTTCCAGGCGATCGTGCCCTTTTCCTCGTCGCGAATGACGCGGACGCTGTGGCCGAGCGGGGCGAAGTCTGCATACCCACGCACATCGATGGCGTTCTGCGGACACGCCTTCACGCAGGAGTAGCACTCCCAGCACATGCTGGGCTCGATGTTGTAGGCACGGCGATAGGTCTTATCGATGTGCATGATGTCGGACGGGCAGATGTCGACGCAGTGTCCGCAACCGTCGCATCTGGTCATGTAGACGAAGGTAGGCATGAGCCGGCTCCTTATCGCTTTGAACGGAACGCGCTGCGCATCGCTTAGTAGTGGCGGGGTGCGTCGCGCTTGATGCCAAGTCCCATATTCATCGGGGCGTTTTGCAGCAGTTCCATCGAGTGTCGCTTCTGTTGCTCAGGATCGTCGCGCGTCAACGTCGGCAGGTTCTGAGCGAAGCCATTGGCCTTCGAAACCCGCTTCTCGAACGCTGCGGCAGGCTTGAAGAACATGTGCGAGAACTTCGACCAGGGGACCGAGCCGAACAGGATCGTCGCGGCGAGAATGAAGAGGCCGAGGAACACCGTCGACCAGCCGGCCGAGCCACTCGCCTGCAGGTAGGCCCAGATCAGGCCGAACGTGGTCGTTCCCAGCAGGGACAGAATGAAGAGGTCGGCGCGCATCAGGCGGAAGGGAGAGCTGCCCTCGGCGGCAACGTCGACGCGGATGAAGAACCAGAACCAGTAGCCGCCGACGCAGACCATGAGGGCGCCGATCGTCCACAGCAGCGGCCAGATGCCGGCGGACTGCGAGGTCGGATAGGAGAACACCATCACGATCGTCGAGACGATGAACAGGATGAAGCCGTACATCGTCAGCAGATGCGCCACGCGGCGATGGGGATTGCAGAACTCCGATGACGTCAGCACTTCGCTCGCGACGGTTTGCACCGCCATGGACGCCATGTCGCCGCCGCTGATCTGCTTGGCGCCCTTTGTCTTGGACTTGCGCCAGTGCTTGAAGAAGTAGGCCGCGCTGCCCTTGTGCAGGACGTCGAAGATGGTCCCGCCGACGACGCACAGGATCATGGCGATGACGTACCACTGCATGACAGTGGGTGGTACACTCGCCGATAGCACGGCGAAGGGATTGGTGAACAGCATCGGTCCTCCCCAAGATTAGCCCGGTCAGTTTTAGCGGGACGCGGTGTCCCAGCTAAGCGCGATCATGGCCAATTGACAATTGTGTTCAGCTACAGCCAATGCGGCAATCTGCTGCGGTGAATTCGGCTCGACGGCATGGATGAGCGTACAGGCCTTGCGGTTGCTCTCGTCCACGCAGGGCAGTGCACCCGGCGAGCACACGAGCACGTGGTGTCGCTCCATCGCCTGCCCTCCCATGCAGACCTGTCGCGCATACGCCTAGCCGCCCGAGGCTGACAGTGCCTCGTGCGCCGTTTCCATTCAATAGGTCGAATATGACGGGGGAAGCAAGTGGATCGTTGATGGAACGAGGCGATATCGTCGTCGCAGAGCCCGGGCATCGTCCGTCGGGGCCGCCCGGCTCAGGGACGCGGGCTCCACCTCTGCGGGTAGTCGTGGCGCTGCGGCGCGCATCGACAGCCTAGCGCGCGCGGTCGCCGAGGTCGCGGGCGTAGACCCTGCAGTAGCGGCTCAACACGAGCATCGCGATGAAGCCCGCAGCCATGGAGGCGGCGCCGAACCACAGGCCGCCGCGCGGGCCGACATGGGTGATGATGGCTGCGACAACGATAGGGGCCGCGGCATTCATGAGGTTCTGCGGCAGCGTCAGCAGGCCCATGTAGGTGCCGAACTCCCTGGGGCCGAACAGGAACAAGGGCAGCGTGTTGCGGGCGATCACGAAGAGCCCGTGGCTGAAGCCGAACAGCACGGCGAGCGTCAGTGCCGTGGGCAGGGAGACACCGAGCAGCAACGGCACGATGAAGGCGACGGGGCCCAGCAGCGTCGCGATCAGCGCCGTCGTAAGGATCGAGTGCCGGCCGCCCGAGATGAGCTCGCCAAGCCGTGCGATCGCCTGGCACGGGCCGACGATGGTCCACACGCCCACCGCAGCCGCGACCGACAGACCGGAATCCCGGAGAATGTCGATGACCTGCACGTTGACGCCCCAGGTGATGACCCCCTCCGTGCACGACCAGATCGCCAGGAGGAAAAACGCCGTGCGGCGACGCTCGGGCGGCAGCGAGCCGTGCAGAGGCAGGTTGGAGCGCGCTGGCGTGGCGCCGGGCACGAGGCGGCGCGGTCGCAGCACCCAGGCGTGGATGGGCAGGCACACCACGATGTGCAGGCAGGCGAAGATCAGGTAGGTATCGCGCCAGCCGACCAGGGCGTTGAGATACGTCGAGGTCGGCAGGAAGACGGTCGAGGCCAGCCCGCTGAACAGCATCAGCGCCGTGATGGCGCGTCGAGCGTTCTCCCCGACCACGGCGACGAGCGACGGCAGCCCGGTGTTGTTGAGCATCATCGGTGCGGCGATGCCCGCCAGCACCCAGACCAGCGCATATGACTTGAGATCCGTGGCAAAATGCATCGCCACCATGGTGAGAGAGGCGACCACCGAGCCCGTCACCATGACCCAGCGCCCGCCATGCCGATCGACGATCCGCCCGATCCGCGGAGCCACCATCGCCCCGGAAATCAGCATGATGGTCAGGCCGCCGAAGATCCACTCGCGCGAGAGCCCGAGATCCGCACCGATCGTGCGCCCGAGGATCGACAGGGGCGTGAAGATGGTGCCCCAGCCGATGATCTGGGTCAGCCCGAGCCCGAGAATGGCCAGGATGCTGCGGGCATCGAGCCGGGCCGGGGTGGGAGCCTCTTTTTGCAAGGACATCATCCAAGATGGGGCCCTGTGCGACAGGGCGCGACCACCGGGCATCGAGAGGCGTCATCCGTCGGCACGGTGTGTCCCCGGACGGATGACGTCGTGTCTGCCGCCTGCTCAGCCGCCGGCGCTGCGGTAGTAGTCGCTCAAGACCCGCACGACCTCCGGCCGCGAGAACTCCGGCGGGATCGGCAACCCTTCGGACAGCATGCGCCGCTGCTCGGTGCCGGAGATCTGCACCTGCTCGCTGGCATCGTGGGGGCAGGTCTTGCCCGTCGCCATGCCCATGCACTTGCGGCAGTAGAAGGTGACGTCGATCTTGAGGGGGCGGCAGAGCAGGGCGCCTTCCCACAGCTCGTCGAAGATCTTCTGCGCGTCGAACGGGCCGTAGTAGCTGCCGACGCCAGCATGATCGCGGCCGACGATCAGCCACGAGCAACCGAAATTCTGGCGGATCAGCGCGTGGATGAGCGCCTCGCGCGGGCCGGCATAGCGCATCTCGATGGGATAGCCGGCCTGGATGACGGTGTTCGGCTTGAAGTAGTTGTCGATCATCGCCTGGATGGCGCGGGTGCGCACGTCCGCAGGGATGTCGCCGGCCTTGAGCTTGCCGAGCACCTGATGGATGAAGACGCCGTCCGTGACCTCGGCTGCAATCTTGACGAGATGCTCGTGGCTGCGATGCATGGGGTTGCGTGTCTGGAAGGCGGCGACGTCCTTCCAGCCGCGGCGGGCGAACTCGGCGCGGGACTCCTCGGGGCGGAGATAGAGGTCGGAGTACTTGGCGGGATAGTCGCCCTCGCCGAGCGCCACGACCGGTCCGGCCAGGTTGACCGCGCCCTGACCCATGACCTTCTCGACGCCGGGATGCTTGGGGTCATTGGTGCGGAAAACGTGCTGGCACTCCAGCGCCTTGTCGATCCTGTACTTTTCGCGCACCATCATGACGCCGAGCGTCTCTTGCGTCTCGCCGTCGACCAGGGCGACCTCGTCGCCGACCGCAATCGAGCCGGCCTCGTCCTCACCGACCGAGAGCGTGATGGGGATCGGCCAGAAGACGCCGTTGCTCAGCCGCATGTCGACGACCGTGCCGCGCCAGTCGTCATGCCCCATGAAGCCATCGAGCGGGGTGTAGGCGCCCATGCCCAGCATGAGCAGGTCGGAGACCTCGCGCGAAGAGAGCTGCACCTTGCGCAGCTTTCCGGCATGCTTCAGCGCCTCCGCACGCGCCTCCTTCGGCGCCAGCAAGGGCTTGAGCGCGCCGCCGCCATGCGGGGCAATGAGCTTATGGGACATCGGCGTTCTCCCTCGAGGGCTCTTCGGCCCGGCGTTCTCGGTTGGGCTCGCGACCGTCTGCGCTGGCAGCGGGCGGCAGCCCGGCAGCGCCTGTTGCTGGTCATCTCGGCCCCAGCCGCATGACATATCCCACGATCCGCGTCCAGTCACCGATGGTCGCGCCGGCCTGTGTGTGCCGGTGCGGCCGGGTGTGTCGCTGGACGGGCCGGCTCAGGTCAGGATCTCGAGCAGACCGCTGAGGTCGGGGCGGTCGTAGGTCGGAGCGAAGGCCGGGTCGAGCACGGCGTCGCCAGTGCGATTGGACCAGTAGCAGGGCAGTCCGGCGGCCACGGCGCCCAGCGCATCGCTGCTTCCGCCGGCGACATGCAGAATGCGCGTGCGCTCCAGATTGAGCTTGCGGACGGGGAGCGCATAGATCTCGGGGTGCGGCTTGTAGTGACCGGCCTCCTCGCACGAGAAGATGTGATCGAAGGCGACGGGCAGGCTGTCCGCCACGGCCTTCAGCATGTCCCTGTCGCCGTTGGAGAGGATCGCCAGGGCGTAGCCCCGCGCCTTGAGGGTCTTCAGAACCTCCGGGGCTTCCGGCCACGGTGTGAGGCGGTCCCAGGCCATGACCAGCTCGCGACGCTGTTCCTCGGAGAGCGAGAGCTTGTAGCGCCGCTCGACGTAGGCGAGCGCCTGGCGCGTGGCCTCGCGGAAACTCGTATGCGCGAGGCCGAGCGC
>JAGRKR010000477.1:0-1656 GCA_020442225.1 Hyphomicrobiaceae bacterium
TCTACCACTGAGCTACGGCAGCAACGGAAACGGCGTCTTCCAACGCACACGGTGGCCGTGCCCGATCGGGGCCGACCAACCCGTGCAGAGCCGGGAAACTGCCATAGGCCCTTGCCAATCGCAAGCATCAGATCACCATATGGCCCAGTTTACCCCGAACTCCCGCCGGAGCCGCGACCATGAGTGCCGGACCGCCCCACGACGACAAGTCTCGACAACGCCAGGAGCGTCTGGCGGCCGAGCTCAGAGCCAACCTCAAGAAGCGCAAGGCGCGAGCCCGGGCCGCTCCTGGGCTGCCGGCGCACGACCAGGACGCGGAAAGCTCCGCCCATGACGCGACGCCGGACGCCTCCGACCCGCCCACATCACGCTGAGACGGGCGCACCGCACCGCGCGGCTGCGCACAGCCGCGACTCTCGTCCAGCTTGCCAAGCCTAAAACCGGCCGATAAACGGGGCCACGAGACTGATTTCCAGATGCCCGCGGGCACGCGATTGCCCTCGGCCTCCGGCACACGAGCCTGCGGGGCGGTGGTTCCGTTCCTCCGCAGTCCCCGACATCGCTCCATGTGCTTCGCGACCGCAGCGACCAGGGCCGGGCAGTCTGGCAGCGCCCTTTCCAGCAAGGAGACGACATGGACAGGATTCGCATCACCGGTGGCCAGCGCCTCTCCGGCACGATCCCGATCTCCGGGGCGAAGAACGCCGCACTGCCGCTGATGATCGCCAGCCTGCTCACGGACGATCGCCTGACGCTGAAGAACGTTCCCAACCTCGCGGACGTCAATCTGCTGGCGCGCATCCTGCGCAACCACGGCGTCGATCACTCCGTCGACGGCAAGCGCGCCGGACCGGCCCTGCATCTCGGCGAGACCTTCCACTTTACGGCCCGCGACATCGTCGATACGACGGCGCCCTACGAGATGGTCTCGCGCATGCGGGCGAGCTTCTGGGTGCTCGGGCCGCTGATCGCCCGCATGCGCAAAGCCCGCGTCTCCATGCCGGGCGGCTGCGCCATCGGCACCCGTCCCGTCGACCTGCATCTCTTCGGCCTCAAGAAGCTTGGCGCCGAGATCGACATCGACGGCGGCTATGTCGTCGCCCGGGCGCCCAACGGGCTGACCGGCGCGCGCATCATCTTCCCCAAGGTCTCGGTCGGCGCCACGCACAACGTGCTGATGGCCGCCGCCCTCGCCAAGGGCGAGACGGTGATCGAGAACGCGGCGCGCGAGCCCGAGGTCGGCGACGTGGCGGAATGCCTGGTCAAGATGGGCGCGCAGATCGACGGCATCGGCACCTCTACGCTGCGGATCCAGGGCGCCTCGCGCCTCGAGGGGGCCGTGCACACCGTCGTGCCGGATCGCATCGAAAGCGGCACCTTCGCCATGGCCGTCGCCGCGACCGGCGGTGACGTGCTCCTGCAAGGCGCCAAGGTCGAGCATTTCGAGGCCGCCATCAACGTGCTGGCAGGCACGGGCCTCACCATCACCCGCGAGGACGGCGGCATTCGCGTCGCGCGCAACAGCGAGGTGCTCGAAGCCGTCAACGTCGAGACCCAGCCCTTCCCCGGCTTCCCCACCGACCTGCAGGCGCAGATCATGGCGCTCATGACCCGCGCCAACGGCACGAGCGTCATTCGCGAGACGATCTTCGAGAA
>JAGRKR010000477.1:1836-2522 GCA_020442225.1 Hyphomicrobiaceae bacterium
CGCGTCTACCATCTCGACCGCGGCTTCGAGCGGCTCGAGGAGAAGCTGTCGCGCTGTGGTGCCGCCATCGAGCGCGAAGCGGGCTGAGCCGCGCCCGCCACGAGCCCCGATCAGCCACGCGCCAGCGCGAAGCGGGCGATGGTGTAGAGGATCTTGTAGCCGGCGAGGATCGTGCCCTTGACGGTGCCCGAGACCTTGGACACGCCGATCCGCCGCCGATAGTTCACGGGCACCTCGGCGATGGAGAGCCCGGCCCGCGCGGCCTTGATCTGCATCTCGACCGTCCATCCGAAATTGCGGTCGCGCATCGCCAGATCGGTGAGCGACGTGGCGCGAATGGCCCGGAAAGGCCCGAGATCCGTATAGCGGACGCCCCAGATCAGCCGGATCAGCCACGTCGCCAGCCAGTTGCCGAAGCGCTGCTGTGGCGTCAGCGCGCCCCGCTCCGCCTCGCCGAGCACGCGCGAGCCGACGACGAAATCTTTCTCCCCGGCGATGATGGGATCGACGAGGCGCACCATCTCGGCCGGATGGTCGGAATAGTCGCCGTCGAGGAAGACGACGATATCGACAGCGCCGAGCCGCTGCATGGCCGCGAGGCAGGCCGCCCCGTAGCCCGGCTCCGGCTCGCTCACGACCACCGCGCCGTGCGCCGCCGCGACCGCGGCCGTGGCATCCGTCGAGCC
>JAGRKR010000477.1:2725-9224 GCA_020442225.1 Hyphomicrobiaceae bacterium
CCACACGACCCACGTGCGGAAATGCTCGTAGGCGTCGATGGCGAGGAAATGGAAGGCCAGGTAGTAGAGCTGGATCGTCATGGTCAGCAGCACGAAGCCCGAAAGCGGCAGGAATGCCAGGAACGGCGCGAGCCACAAGGTGTACCAGGGAAATTGCGCCGGACTGAGCAGAAGAAGTGTGGCGACGACCAGCCCGGCCCGCCGCATGAGATCGCCGGCGTCCTCGATGGGCCGGCGTGCGAGAGCTGCGGCCACGCTGGCGACGACCGCCGCCAGCAGCCCGCGCGCAATCAGGCCGGACGGCAATGAGGTGACGCCGAGCAAGCCGAGCAGACCATCGAGCAGGCGTTGCAGGATCGGAAACAGCGCGCTCGCCGTCTGCCACTTCTGCGCATAGGCGACGAATCCAGAGGAGGTGTCGATTCCGGCGAGCAGCACTGGCGCCGCCCAAACCGCCGTCAACACCGCGGTCAGCGTCAGGGCGGCGACAAGGCGGGCTGGCTGCGCCAGCAGCGGACGCAGCACGAGCGGAGCCAGCATGATCGGCCAGAGCTTGGCCCCCATGGCGAGCCCGAGCAGTCCGGTGGCCGCGAGGGGCCGGCGGCGGGCGGCGAGCAGCAGGGCGGCGAGCACGAGCGGAACGACGATCGCTTCCATGTGCGCGGAGTTGACGACCTCCTTCACGACCACCGGGTTCCACCAGTAGAGCGTCGCCCACAGCGCCGAGCGCCGAGCCTCGCGCAGGAGCGCCAGGATGAGGGCGAGCGTCGTAACGTCACCCGCCAGGCAGATGGCGCGCCAGGCCTCGAGCCGGAACGGCGCCATCCAGTAGGCGACGGCGAAGAAGGCCTGCGCCACGGGCGGATAGACGGTGCGCAGCGTCGGATGATTGACGCGTTCGAGTACGGGGCCGGCCTCCTTGGCGAGTTGACCGAGCTTCGTCGCGGCCGCCGCCTGACGGGCTGCGAGCGGCGGCACAGCATAGGGGTTCATGCCGGAGGCGGTGACGGCGCCGTCCCAGAGGTAGCGATGATAGTCATCCTCGAGGACCGGCTCGCTGGTGACGAGGACGAGCCGCATGGCCAGCCCCGCGAAGACCATGACGATCAGCGCCAGCCGCTTGCGCCGCAGCGGCGCGCCGAGCGTCGCCCGCACGAGCCAGGGTACGCACTGATAAACGAGGCCGGCCACGACGAGCCCCGCGACCATCGGCAGGATCGGCATGTCCTCGAGATTGCGGACATAGGCGAACTGCGGCGAAGCGAGCGTCATTGCCAGCGCCAGACCGACCAGCATGACCGCGACCACGAGCCAGATCACGACGCCCCCGCCGTCGCGGCTCCGATCGGCGCTCGTTCGCTCGCGCATTGTCGCGCCTCCCCGGCGATCCTGCTATTCTCGCTTCTGGACGACCTGCACGCGCACAGGTCGCCGTTCACCACGCTGAATCACTGCCGCGCTGTCAACTCATGATCTGGTCATTGCACGTCGGGCATGACTGAGGTAACGCAGGCACGACCGTCTCACGAAGGACATTGTTTTGAGCACCTCGTCGCAACTCGGTTGGGAGGAATGGCTGGCGCTACCGGAGCTCGGCCTTCCCGCCATCAAGGCTAAAGTGGATACGGGCGCGCGTACATCCGCTTTGCACGCCTTTCAGATCGAGCCCTTCGGACCGCCGGAGGCGCCGATGGTGCGGTTCGGCATCCATCCCGTTCCCGGCCGCGAGGAAATCGAGGTCTACTGCTCCGCGCGTGTCATCGATCGCCGCCAGGTCCGCAGCTCCAACGGCCGCCGCGAGTCCCGCTACGTCATTTCGACGACCGTCAAGATGGGCCGACGGAGCTGGCCGATCGAGGTCACATTAACCAACCGCGAGAACATGGCCTATCGGATGCTGCTCGGCCGCAAGGCGATCCCCGAGGACATGATCGTCGATCCCGGCACCTCGTTCCTGCAGCCGCGGCTGAGTTATCGCCTCTACAGCGACGTGCCCCGCTCCATCACCGTGCGTCGCTCGTTGCGCATCGCATTGCTGACCACGCGGCCGAATACGACGACGAGCGTCCGCCTGCGCGCAGCCGGCGAGGAGGCGGGGCACGTGGTCGAGGTGCTCGACCCCATGCGTCTCTCACTGGTGGTCGACGCGGATCGCCCGGCGCTGCTGCTCGACGGCAACCTGCTGCCCCATTTCGATGCCGTCGTCGCGCGCCTCGGCCAGCGTCCGAGCGCCTTCGGCACGGCCATCGTGCGTCAGCTCGAGATGCTCGGCAGCTTTCTCGTCAACCCCGCCCAGGCGCTCGGCATCGCGCGCGATCGCCTGCAGCAGCATCAGCTCCTGGCGGCGAGCGGCGTGCGCAATCCGGCGCTCGCGGTCACGCAGACCCGCAAGTCCACGCGACGCATCGCCGATCTCGTCGGCGGCCCCCCGGTCGTCGTCCGGCGCGGCTCCGGCAGCGCCACCGATGCCGGCGTGCTGGCCCGCACCCGCCGCTCAATGGACATGGCGCTGAGCACGCTGGGCGGACGCGAGGACGAGTATCTGATCGAGCGCTCGGTCGACGACGTCTCCGGCGAGCGCGTCCACAACGTCGTGATCGGCACCAAGGTTGCCGCTTCGCTGGCCGATCGGACGAGCTCGCTCTCGGAAGGCAGCCGCCCGCGCGTGCCGAAGCGCGTCCGCCTGCAACCAGAAGAGCGCCGGCTGGTTCTGCGCGCGGCGCGGGCGCTCAAGCTGCGCTTTGCGGGCATCGAGCTGGCGCGGACGGAGCACGGGCCGACGATCGTCGCCATCACGACAGCGCCACGCATCGGCGCTGCCGAGCTCGCCACCGGCAAGGATCTGGCCGGTCAGGTCATCGCGCTGATCGAGAGCCGCGTGCCGACCATCGTGCATCGCCAAGGCGCGGATCGGGGTGCGGGCGCGACGAGCCGCTCGGCGAGCGAGGAGCCGGCGAAACGCAGCTAGGTTGTGATCGGCTTCGCTGGACGGCGATCGGCCTCGCCGCCGCAACCTCAACGCCGCCTACCAGAAGCAGTGCCAGATCTTCACCGCCCCCAGACACTTGTGCGTCTTCTTGCCGAACCCGATCTCGGCCACCTTGAACAGCATCGCGTCGGACAGCTTGATATTCATGCTGGCTCTGATCGTGCGGGCGCACGATGCGACATCGAGCTTGCAGCTCAACTTCAGGATGGCGACGCCGAAGGCATCGGCCTTTTCGAAGCGCTGCTGACTGATCTCCTTGATGAGCTGATCATCGATGACCTTCAGGACACCGTCGTTAGGCGGCTTCGTGTTGTAGAGAATGAGCGCGACACCAACGATGCCGACGAGCTTCACCCAGGACTCGTCCTCGGGCGACACGAACGGGACGCCGGCCTGATTGTTGAGATCGGTCATCCTCTGATGGGCGTAGAATTTCAAACCACCCATAGCCACTGATCCCGCCAGCATGAGGAACAACGTCAGGGATCCGGACTTCATGCCCAGGAGCGACAACAGTACAGACAGCAGCAGGCCGAGCGCCGCTCCGCCGAGCATCACGGAAAAATAGTTCTTGTTGATCACCGTCTTCAGCAGGTCGTCGAGCTGCTCGTATCCCGGCGTGCTCGTGTGATGAAGCTCGCCGCGCGGCACGCCTGCAGGCCTCACGGCTTCCGCTTGCGGCTTTCTCTCCGCGAGCCGCTGTGGCGTCACGACGACGGTGTCTCTTTGTCTGAAATATCGCGACGGCGCCCCACACTTGGGACAGGCTGCAGCCTTATCGCTGACGTCGGCGTGACATTCTCCGCATTGAACGAGCATCTCCCCCCCTTGGTTGCCGCCCCAGGTTGCCAGTGGGCGCGTGACCATAGTGTTCAATGGCCTGCGCAACAACCTTTGATGTCTGCTCGCGGCATCCACTCGCTCGCGACGGCAGCGTTGCCCCGGGCTCGCCGCCGCCACAACGTCATCGGCGCTCACCAGAAGCAGGGCCAGATCTTCACCGCGGCCTCATCGCTGACATCGGCGGACATAAGAGCGATGGCGAGGCGCGCAAGCCGTCCTCGCCATCGCGCTCGCTAGGCAGCGGCAGTATCGGCCTGTATGTCGGGCGCTTCTGCCGGCGGCGCTGGCGCAGCGGCGTCGGCCGCCGTCGCCGCGGGTTCTACCGCCTCGGCCGGCGCGGGCGTGGCGCGAGGCTCCGCCGCCGCCGGTGCGCGCTGGCTCGACTTCTCGCGCACAAGCGCGCGCACCCACTCGACCGTCGCTTCGCTGGCGTTCTGCGGCAGGTCCAGCGGTGTGGTGGCGCCCGCCAGATAATCGTCGTGCAGCACGAGCTGGACATGCTCGCCGTTGGCGAGTTCCAGCCGCAACAGATCGCGATTTGCCGCTATGCGCTCGCTCTTGTCGGCGGACGCCGCGGCGCGCGCGCCCGGCTCCGGCAGAATGTTCGCGGGCGGTGGGAACGGCACCCCCTTGCCAGGCTCTTCGTCCACGCGGCGATGGAAGACCCGCCGCTCGGCGAGGCGAGTCACGGCAGTGATGTCGCCATAGGCGAACTCGCGCACACACTGCACCAGCGGCACGCCACGCAGAACGTCGAGCACGCCCTCGTAGGCGATCACCCGTTCCGCATGGAAACTCAGGTAATAGATGCTGCGCGGCGTGAAGCGCGGCACCCCGTCGGCGCCGAGACGCGCACCGACCCAGACGTCCCGCAGCCGGTCGATATCGGGATAGCTCAGGTACGGCCCGAGCGTCCGCTCGGGTGCCCCCACCCTGGCGACGGCGAGCCGGCGCACGGCATCGTCCCAGAGCGCGCGAAGCTCCTCGTTGAGGATGCGGTCGTGCAGCGCTTCCAGCTCGCCGAGCGGAGGATGCTCCTCGTCGTGGAGCGTCAGGCGCTTGCGGCGACCGGCAAAGGCGACGATCAACACCACGATGCTGAGCAGCATCGGGATGCCGCCCAGCGTATCCCTGCCGGCAAGCAACAGCATGCCGAGCAGAAAGCATGCAGCCGCGGCCAGCAGGAGCTGCGTCCGCCTGCGACGGCGCTTGCGCTCATGCGACTGCAGCGCCGCGCGATAGCCGTGACGCCTGGCTTCGATGGCGCTCCGGCGCTTCTCGTACTCGCCCGACAGCAGACGGCCGATCTCGCGGCGCTCGGCGGCGCGGGTGGCCGGCGGCCACTCCTGCAGCGGCTCGATCTCGATCCGGAGCCCGACGTCGTCGACGATGGCGTTGCGGGACCGTGGCACGGACGCACCCGCCCGCGACGATCGCCCGAACTCCGAGGTGAAGCGAGAGATGACGCCCAGCACGGCCGCACCGCGACGCCCGGCAGGCGACGGACGGGCAGATCGCGAGCCCTGCCGTCTCTGCGCGTCGCCTGCATCTGCTGGTTGGTTCGTCACGTGCCCCTCGCGATCCGGCCTCGGCACGCGCAACATTCAGCCCCGAACCACTCCGTCGAAGTGATTTCCAGCCATCTATTCCCATCGACAATAAAGTGATTCTACTTAAGGTCTCAGCAAAAGAATTGCTCTGACAACACAGGTCATCTGTTGTCAGAACACTGCGGATGACACTGAGTGTTGTCTGGAAGGAGGCAGGATCACATCAGTCGACGCCGAGATTTCTGTCAGATGTCCCATATTCAGTCGAAGTTGTAGCGCACGCGTTGCTCGGCGTCAGGGCACGCTTTGCGAGCGGCCTCAGGCATGATGCGCGCGCCAAGCCTCGAACATCAGGATCGTCCACAGAGCATGCTCGCCGTTCGTCCGCCCAGCCAGGTGATCGCTCCAGAGCGAGCGGACGACATGGGACGAGAAGAGCCCCCCATCCGCCAGCCGTCGCGCCGACAGCAGGTCCTCCGCCCAGTCGCGCAGCGGGCCGCGCAGCCAGTCCCCGAGCGGCACTCCGAAGCCGGCCTTGGCCCGATCCACCAGCGACGGCGGCACGTGCCGGTAGAGCACCTGTCGCAGCGCCCACTTCGGCGCCCCGGGCCTGAGCTTCATCGACATCGGCAGGCTCCAGGCGAACTCGACCACGCGATGATCGAGCAACGGCGTCCGCGCTTCGAGCGATACCGCCATGCTGGCGCGATCCACCTTCGTGAGAATGTCGCCCGGCAGGTAGGCCAGCGCATCCCGGTAGAGCATGCGCTCGATGAAATCGGGCACAGTCTCCGCCACCGACGGATCGGTCATGACCGTCATCGGCTCACAATCGCTGCCGATGACGGCGAGCGGCTCCGGCCAGAGGCTCGCCAGCTTGACGTGAAAACCGTCGCCCTCCTCCCCGAGCACGCGCGCGAGCTTGTGGATCTTGTCGCCCGGCAGCCGCGGCCGCAACCGCGCGGGCGCCGCCATGGCCAGACGATCCCAGCGCGCAGGCGGCTGGCTGGCCATCAGCCTCGCCATGACGCGGCGCACGGGCAACGGCACCTTCAGCCAGCGATCGCGGAACGTCGCGCCCAGGACGTAGCGATTGTAGCCCGCGAACAGCTCGTCG
>JAGRKR010000478.1 GCA_020442225.1 Hyphomicrobiaceae bacterium
TGGGATTTGCGCCCGCGAAAGCCCAGGAGATCAGCTTCGGCATCATCTCGACCGAGGCGACCTCCAACCTGAAGCAGGTCTGGGAGCCTTTCCTGGCCGAGATGGCGAAGCAGACCGGCCTCAAGATCAAGCCGTTCTTCGCCTCCGACTACGCCGGCATCATCGAGGCCATGCGCTTCAAAAAGGTGCAGGTCGCCTGGTTCGGCAACAAGTCGGCCATGGAGGCCGTCAAGCGCGCCGGTGCCGAGGTGTTCGTGCAGAGCGTCGACAAGGACGGCAACCCCGGCTACTGGTCGCACCTCATTGTCCACAAGGACAGCCCCATCCAGAAGCTCGAAGACGTGCTGAAGTGCGACAAGAAGCTGGACTTCGGCATCGGCGATCCGAACTCCACGTCCGGCTTCCTCGTGCCCACGTCCTACATCTTCGCCGCGAAGGGCATCGACCCCAAGGCCTGCTTCAAGACCGTGCGCAACGCCAATCACGAGGCCAACGGCCTGGCGGTCGCCACCAAGCAGGTGCACGTCGCCACGAACAACAGCGAGAGCATCGCGCGCATCAGGAAGACCAAGCCGGACGCCGCGAAGCAGATCCGCATCATCTGGACCTCGCCGCTCATCCCCTCGGATCCGCTCGCCTGGCGCAAGGACCTCGACCCCAAGGTCAAGTCCAGGCTGATGACGTTCCTCATCAGCTACGGCCGCGTGGGCTCCGCGGCGGAGATCGCCAAGGCCAGGAAGGTGCTGGGCGACCTGGCCTGGGCGCCCTTCATTCCGTCCTCCGACGACCAGCTCCTGCCGATCCAGCAGCTGGAGGCGAACAAGAACATCCTGCGCGTCAAGGCTGACAAGAAGCTCTCGGATGCCGAGAAGGCCGCCAAGGTGAAGGCGCTCGAGGCTGAGATCGCCAAGCTGACCGTCGCTGCCAAGGCCGCCGAGACCAGCGAGCGCACCAAGCGCTTCAAGGACTTTGCCGAGATCGCCAAAGCGGGCGAGTCCGACGTGATCGCGAAGAAGGTGGCCGATCTCGTGGCGTTCGTGACGAAGAAGTAGCCGGCGTCGGCGGCACGTGCCGCTCTACCCAGCGGCGCCGGGCGCGAAAGCCGTCCGGCGCCGTCCTTTGCGACAAGCGGCCTGTCGCCGATGCGCACCGACGCACGACGACGCCCGACCGTCACGGAGCCCGAACATGAGAGATTCCGCCAACCATGCCCAAGCGGTGCTCGAGCCCACAGCCGTGACCGTGCCCCGGCGGCCGATCCTGGAGCGTCTGCGGCCCTTCCTGGTCTGGGCCGTGATCATCGCACTGCTCGCCTGGAGCTGGGGTCCGACGGAGATGCGCAAGATCGTGCATCTCGTCACCGACTGGCAGAACATGGCCACGCTGGCGGCCGATTTCATGAAGCCGAGCTTCCGCTACTGGGAGTCCTATGCCGCCCAGATGCTCGAAACAGTGCAGATCGCCGTCTGGGGCACCGCGCTCGCCGTCGTGTTCGGCATTCCCTTCGCAATCCTCGCCTCGGCCAACATCTGTCCGCAATGGATCGTGCAGCCGACGCGCCGGCTGATGGATGCGTCCCGCGCCATCAATGAGATCGTCTTCGCGCTGCTGTTCGTGGTGACCGTCGGCCTCGGCCCGCTCGCCGGCGTGCTGGCCCTGTTCGTGCACAACACCGGCATCATCGCCAAGCTCTTTTCCGAGGCCGTCGAGGCCATCGACCCACGCCCTGTCGAAGGCATCCGCGCCACGGGAGCAACCCGGCTGCAGGAGGTCATCTTCGGCGTCATTCCCCAGGTGCTGCCGATGTGGAGCTCCCTGACGCTCTACCGCTTCGAGACCAACGTGCGCTCCGCCACCGTGCTCGGCATCGTCGGCGCCGGCGGCATCGGCCAGTCTCTTTACGAGAACATCCGCAGCTTCAACTATTCGGAGACGTCGACCATCATCATCATCGTGGTATTGGCGGTGATGCTGATCGACATGGTGAGTGCGCAATTGCGCAAGCTGCTGGTCTGACCCGACGGCCGAGCGTTGCCATGGCTGCGGCGAGCCAAAGCTGGGCCAGGCTTGTCGAGGCTGGGCTTGGCGGGGCTAGGCTGCCGCTCTACCCGCAAGACGGGTGGTCAAGTCTGTGAAACGATGGTCGGAGTGGGGAGATTCGAACTCCCGACCCCCTGCTCCCGAAGCCTCCGGACGTCCCGCACGGCCAAGGCGGTTTACCAGATTCCGCCGCCTATCCGGTGCAAAGAAACCCAAGTGATGTCAGGGGCGGCCGGCGCGCCAGTGGTAAACCCTGCCTCGCACCTTTCGGCCATCCTCAGTAGCGCT
>JAGRKR010000479.1 GCA_020442225.1 Hyphomicrobiaceae bacterium
ATCGATCCCGTGCGCTACATCGCCAATCGCTCGTCGGGCAAACAGGGCTACGCCATCGCCGCTGCCGCCGCCGCGCTCGGCGCGCGAGTGACGCTCGTGTCGGGGCCGACCCAGCTCGCTACGCCGGCCGGCGTCGACATCGTGCGCGTCGAGACGGCGCGGGACATGCTGGCCGCCTGCGAGGCGGCCTTGCCGGCGGATATCGGCGTCTTCGCGGCGGCCGTGGCCGACTGGCGAACGGCCGATGCGGCGTCGGAGAAGATCAAGAAGGGCGGCAAGTCCGCCGCGCCGCGCCTCGAGCTGGTGGAGAACCCCGATATCCTCCGGACCATCGCGACGCGCGCGAAACAGCGCCCCGCTCTCGTGGTCGGCTTCGCCGCCGAAACGGAGAACGTCGTCGTCTATGCCAAGCGCAAGCTCAAGTCGAAGGGCTGCGACTGGATCGTGGCAAATGACGTGTCGGCCGAGACCGGCGTGATGGGGGGCGAGCGGAACACCGTGCATCTCGTCACCCAGGACGGGGTGGAGGATTGGCCGGAGCTCGACAAGAGCGAGGTGGCGCGCCGGCTCGTGGCCCGTATCGCCGAGCGGTACGCGGCGACGCGGAGCGGCAGATGAGCGGCGGTGGCGAGCACAAGGGTGGCAATGCGCAGTCCGTCGCCGTGGGCGTGAAACGCCTGCCGCATGGCCGCGGCCTGGCGCTGCCGGCCTACCAGACGGCCGATGCGGCCGGTATGGATCTCGTGGCGGCCGTACCGTCCCGCCGGCCACTCGTGCTGGCGCCGGGCGGGCGGGTGCTGGTGCCGACGGCGCTCGTGTTCGAGTTGCCATCGGGCTTCGAGGGCCAGGTTCGCCCGCGCTCGGGGCTGGCGCTGCGCCACGGCGTGACCGTGCTCAACGCGCCCGGCACGATCGACGCCGACTATCGCGGCGAGGTGATGGTGCTCCTCGTCAATCACGGCGATGAGCCGTTCGTCGTCGCGCGGGGCGAGCGGATCGCCCAGCTCGTGGTGCAGCCCGTGGTCAGGGCGGCCCTCGTCAGGCGCGCGCAGACCTCTCAGACCGACCGTGGCGCGGGGGGCTTCGGCTCGACCGGGCGGCGGAGCGCGGCGGCCAAGGCGCCGGCGCCCGCGCGCAAGAAAAGCAGCGCTGCCGCGCCCCAGCCCAAATCGCGAAATGCCCGGTCCGGCTCGCGCCCGCGCAAAGGCGTTTCCTCGCGACGGGATCGCGGCAAATAGAACGGACTTTCTGCGTCGGAGGCTTTGCGATAGCCCCGAGTTGAGGCAAGGTGGCGGCCGAGGCATGCCGCAGGCCGCGGCGAACGCTCGTCGGTTCGTCTCGGCCGGCCCGGCAACGCGGACGAGCAGGCTCCAGCAACGCCAGAGGACACGATGAACGATCTTCCCGAGATCAAGACGATTTCCGGCTTGCCGTTCAAGGGGCATGGCCGGGTGTTCGGCAGCATCGCCGAGACCATCGGCAATACGCCGCTCGTCAGGCTGTCGCGCCTGCGCGAGGCGGCCGGCGCCAAGGCCGACATCCTGCTGAAGCTCGAGTTCTTCAATCCACTCTCGAGCGTCAAGGATCGCATCGGCGTGTCGATGATCGATGCCCTTGAGGCGACGGGCCGCATCGGCCCCGGCACGGTGCTGGTCGAGCCGACATCCGGCAATACCGGAATCGGCCTGGCCTTCGTGGCGGCGGCGCGTGGCTACCGGCTCATTCTCGTCATGCCGGAGTCGATGTCGATCGAGCGCCGCAAGATCCTTGCGTATCTCGGGGCCGAGCTCGAGCTCACGCCCGCCGAGAAGGGCATGAAGGGCGCATTGGCGCGGGCCGAGGAGCTTCTCAAGGAGATCCCGGGAGCCGTGACCCCGGCCCAGTTCGACAATCCGGCCAATCCCCAGGTTCACGAGAAGACGACGGCCGAGGAAATCTGGAGCGACACGGGCGGCAAGATCGACGCGCTCGTGGTCGGCGTCGGCACCGGCGGCACGCTGACGGGCTGCGGGCGGGTGCTCAAGGCACGCCGGCCGGGCCTCAAGATCTTCGCCGTCGAGCCGGAGGCGAGCCCAGTGCTGTCCGGTGGTCAGGCGGGACCGCACAAGATCCAGGGGATCGGCGCCGGCTTCGTGCCGTCGATCCTCGAGACCGGCCTGATCGACGAGGTCATCAAGGTTCCGAACGAGATGGCCTTCGAGGCGGCGCGCGCGCTGGCCCGCACCGAGGGCATTCCCGGCGGCATCTCGACAGGCGCCAACCTCGCGGCGGCCCTCACCGTCGCGGCCCGCGACGGCATGGCGGGCGGCAACATCGTCACGTTCTCGCCGTCCTCGGCCGAGCGTTACCTGTCGACGGCGCTCTTCGAGAACCCGGCCTGAGATCGCGAGGCACCGGATGCTCGATCCCGCGGAGATCGATCGCTACAAGCGGCACCTCGTCCTGCGCGAGGTCGGCGGGCAGGGACAGCAGCGGCTCAAGGCGGCAAAGGTGCTGGTGATCGGGGCGGGCGGGCTCGGCTCGCCGCTGATCATGTATCTGGCCGCCGCCGGGGTCGGCACCATCGGCGTCGTCGACGACGATCGGGTCTCCCTCGACAACCTTCAGCGCCAGATCATTCACGACACGGCCGCCGTCGGCGCGCTCAAGGTGGAGAGCGCGGGCCGGACCGTCGCGCGCATCAACCCGCATGTCGCGCTCGTCCCCCATCCCGTGCGGTTGACCGCTGCGAACGCTCTGGAGCTGGTCTCGGCCTACGACATCGTCGCCGACGGCTCCGACAATTTCGCCACCCGCTACCTGGTCTCGGATGCCTGCTGCCTCGCCGGCAAGCCGCTGGTCACCGGCGCGCTCGGCACCTTTGATGCGTCGCTGACCACGATCCGC
>JAGRKR010000046.1 GCA_020442225.1 Hyphomicrobiaceae bacterium
GGTGGCGGCCGACGTGTGAATGCGTCCGCTCGCCTCGGTCGCGGGGATGCGCTGGACGCGATGCACGCCCGATTCGAATTTGAGGCGGGCGAAGGCGCCCTTGCCCGTGATCGAGGCGATGATCTCCTTGTAGCCGCCGAGGTCGTTCTCCGAGACGCTGATGATCTCGGTTTTCCAGCCCTTGGCCTCGGCATAGCGCAGATACATCCGGTAGAGGTCGGCGGCGAACAGCGCCGCCTCGTCACCGCCGGCGCCGGCGCGCACCTCCATGATGACGCTCTTGTCGTCGGCCGCATCCTTGGGCAGGAGCTGCACCCTAAGCGCGTGCTCGAGCTCGGCGATGCGCGGCTCGAGCTGCTCGAGCTCCTCGCTGGCCAGCTGCGTCATTTCCGCATCGGCGGACGTGTCCTCGAGGATGGCTCCGAGGTCGCGCCGCTCCTCCTCGGCCCGGCGCAAGGCCTGGATCGTCGCCACGACGGGGTCGAGGTCGGAGAATTCCTTGGATAGCTTGGCGAACGTGGCCGAGCTGGCGCCTTTGCTGAGCTCCGACTGGAGCGTCTGCCAACGGGCCACCAGCTTGTCGAGCTTCTCGACCGGAAGGGTGCTCATGTGGGATGTTTTTATGTTCTGGCTGGACATGTTGCACCCAGCCTGGGCGCAAGGCGCACGCCGAATCTTCGCGGCGTCCGGACCGCATCTAAGCGCATCAGCGCCCGATCTGCAAATCGCTGGAGCGCGGCAGCTGTGAGCCGGTGGGCGTCAAGGGCTCGCTCCAGCGGCTCGGATCCTTCTTGATCGGACCCGCTGGCGGCGGATAGGCCGTCGGCGCATAGTGTTCGAGCGTGCTCTTGAGCGTGGCGACGATGGTGGCGGTCGCGCGCTCCACGGTGGCGGGCGGCATGATCAGGGTGGCAGCCGCGACGATGGTGGCGACGATCGCAACCAACAGCGCCCGCAAGCCGCGACGGCGCCGGCGCCTGGGCGATGGCGCGGCCGAGAAATCGATGACGCCATAAGGCGGCGTTTCCGGCCGCAGCGGACGCGGGCGCCGCGCGTAAGGATCTCTGGCCGCAGCCGCGCGGGAGAGTGGTTGAGAAGCCGGATGCGCCGCCGCGCTCTGCACGTCGACCGCGTGCAGCTGTGTGCGGATACGATGCAGGATCGGGCGCGCATCCAGGTCGAGCATGCCGGCATAGGCCGTGACGATGCGCATGGTCTCGGGCCAATCGGCAAGCGCCAGTAGCGCGCCGTCCTCCATGGCCAGGATGCGATTGGGTGTCGTGCCGAGCTTCTCGGCGACATCGCTGACGGGCAACCGAAGCGCCTGTCGCATGCGCTGGAAAAGCACAGCCAGATGCTCGTCGCGGGTAGCGACGGCTTCGGCGATCCCGGTCAGTCCGACACGCATCCACCGGTGTGACGCGTGGACCGGCTCCGGGCCTGCTTGGTGGCCCATACTCATGACTGAAACTTACGCAGAACTCATGCGCAATACGCTGCGCACAGGGGACAGCGTGCCCCTTGTGCTCATCGCTGTCAACCGAAGATCACTAGCCGGATGAATATTACAACTCGATCTGGCCAGCCCTGGCGAAGCGCAGCAGCTCGGCACGGATGTCGCTCTTGCCCGCGTCGAGCAACGATCGCAGGTGGCGTTGCGCCTTTTCGACGTCGAGCGAGCGGATCATGGCCTTGACCGGACCGACTGCGGCGGGAGCCATCGAGAGGGAGCGATAGCCGAGCGCAATCAGCGCCATGGCTTCCAGTGGGCGGCCCGACATCTCACCACAGACGGTGACCGGCACGCCCTTCCTCTGCGCGTGCTCGACGATCGATCCGAGCGCCCGCAACGCCGGTGCGCTGAGCGGGTCGTAGCGATTGGCGACGCGCTCGTTCGTGCGATCGGCCGCGAACAGGAACTGCAGGAGGTCGTTGCTGCCGACAGAGATGAAATCTGAGACGGAGAGCAGCCGGTCGAGATCGTAGAGCAAGGCCGGCACCTCGATCATGGCGCCGACGGTGATGCTCGCCGGCTCGGGCAAGCCACGCTTGTGCAGAAGCTGCCGCTCCCGCTCGACCAGGGCCCGCGCCTGCTCCAATTCGGCGATCGTCGCCACCATCGGCACGAGAATGCGCAGCTCGCCGCGCCCGCTCGCCCGCAGCAGCGCGCGAATCTGCGTGCGGAACAGCGCCGGTCGGTCGAGCGACATGCGCACGGCTCGCCAGCCGAGGGCCGGGTTCTGCTCCTGGATCTGCTTGATATACGGGAGCACCTTGTCGCCGCCGATGTCGAGTGTGCGGAAGACCACGGGGCGGCCGCCGGCGTCGTCGATGATCGTGCGGTAGCTCTTCGTCTGGCGGTCGAGGCGCGGAAAGGTGGACGCGATCATGAACTGCAACTCGGTCCGGAACAGGCCGATTCCGTCGGCTCCCGACTCGGCCAGATGCGCCATGTCGACCTGCAGGCCGGCGTTGATCTGCAGCGCCACGCGGACGCCGTCGCGCGTGATCGCGGGCTTCGTGCGCAGGGCCCGGTACTGCTCCTGTCGCCTGGCGAGGTATTGCACCTTGTCCGTGTAGGCGTTGGCCACCTCGGGACTCGGCCGGATGTGAACCTCGCCAGAATCCGCGTCGACGATCGCCGCATTGCCGGGATCGACGCGCTCGACGACGCCTCGGGCGGCGCCGATGGCGGGAATGCCGATGGCCCGCGCGACGATCGCCACGTGGCTCTGCGAGCCGCCCTCCTCGATCACGAGCCCGCGCAGGCGCGTGCGATCGTAGTCGAGCAATTCCGCCGGCCCCATCGAGCGTGCGACGAGAATGGTGTCGAGCGGCAGATCCTCCGTCGCCGATGTGCTGGCCCGGCCCGTCAGGATGCGCAAGAGACGGTCGGAGAGATCGTCGAGATCGCGCAGGCGCTCGCGCCAGTAGGGGTCCGTCTGCTTCAGCATGCGGGCGCGGGTGTCGTTCTGGACGCGCTCGACGGCAGCCTCGGCCGTCATGCCCGCGGCGACGGCCTCGTTGAGCCGGCGCAGCCAGCCCCGGTCGTTGGCGAACATGCGGTAGGCCTCGAACACGTCGCGATGCTCGCCGGCCCGCTGCAGCTCGCCCTCGTCGAAGAGGCTGTCCAGCGTGCCCTTGAGGTCGTTGATCGCCGCGGTCAGCCGCTGCATTTCGACGTCGGGGTCGTCCGCCAGCAGTCGCGCCACGACGACGCGCGGCTCGTGCAGCACGACGTGTCCGAGCGCGATCCCTTCCGAGATCGGCTGCCCGCGCACGCAATGGCTGACCGATCGGGAGTACTCGCCCGCCGCGCCGATGCCCTGCACCGATCCCGAGACGAGGTGCTCGGCCAGCACCATGGCCGTACTCTCGAGTGCCTCCACCTCGTCGTCGGAATAGACCTTCGGCGTCTTGTTCTGCACGGTCAGCACGCCGAGCACTTGACCGGCCCGCAGGATGGGGACGCCGAGGAACGAGTGGTACACCTCCTCGCCGGTTTCCGGGCGATAGGAGAAGGCCGGATGCGACTGCGCCTCGGGCAGGTTGACGGGTTCGGCCCTCTCGGCGATGAGGCCGACGAGACCTTCGCCGCGCTTCAGGTGCGTGTTGTGCACGGCCGAGGGGTTGAGGCCTTCGGTGGCGAAGAGTTCGAGCGAGCCGTCCTGCCGGCGCACGTAGATCGAGCACACTTCCGCCACCATCAGACCGGCGACGAGGCGCACGATCTCGTCGAGCAGCGGCTGATCGCTGCCCGGCTTGGCCATGATCGAGCGCAGGCGGCGCATGATCGCGCGCAAGGCCACCCCGGAGGTGGTAGAGCGCGGGTCTTCCCCATGTCTGCTCTGCATGAGCACCCGCCTTGGCACGTGTTGCCGCTTACGCGGCAGATGGAGTGTCCCGTCAGTCGGTGTCGAGACCGTAGATCGAATGCAGCGTGCGCACGGCCAGCTCCGCGTAGGCTGCATTGATGAGGACGCTGACCTTGATCTCCGAGGTCGTGATCGCGAGGATGTTGATGCCGCGATCGGCCAGCGCCTGGAACATCTTGGCGGCGACGCCGGCGTGGCTGC